>JAGTAM010000097.1 GCA_023422485.1 Pseudomonadota bacterium
ACCGTCTGGCCGATGGTCACGACCTCGGACGGGTGGTTCACGCGGCGCCACGCCATGTCGGTGACGTGCAGCAGGCCGTCGATACCGCCGAGATCGACGAAGGCGCCGTACTCGGTGATGTTCTTGACGACGCCGTCGATGACCTGACCTTCCTCAAGGTTGGCCACCAGCTCCGAGCGCTGCTCGGCGCGGCTCTCCTCGAGCACGGTACGGCGCGACACGACGATGTTGCCGCGGCGGCGATCCATCTTGAGGATCTGGAACGGCTGGGGCGTGCCGAGCAGCGGGGTCACGTCGCGAACCGGGCGGATGTCGACCTGGGAGCGCGGCAGGAACGCCACGGCGCCGTCGAGATCGACGGTGTAGCCGCCCTTGACCTGGTTGAAGATCGTGCCGGTGACGCGCTCGTTGGCCTCGAAAGCCTTCTCGAGCTTGACCCACGACTCCTCGCGGCGCGCCTTGTCGCGCGAGATGACGGCCTCGCCCAGCGCGTTCTCGATGCGGTCGACGTAGACTTCGACCTCATCGCCGACCTTGAGCTCGCCCTCGCGGCCCGGGCCGGTGAATTCCTTGAGGGGAACGCGCCCCTCAGTCTTGGCACCGATATCGATGACGGCGACATCCTTCTCGATGCCGACGACGGTACCCTTGACGACCGAACCCTCGGTGATCTCGTGCTGGAGGAAAGATTCCTCGAGCAGGGCCGCGAAATCCTCGCGGGCCGCGGAGCTTGCGTTCAGACCAGCAGACATTCTTTCTCCTGAATGGCCTCATTTCGTGAGGCCGCGCCGGCGGCTCGTGTTGCGAAATGCCCCCGTCACCGCCGCCCGCCGGATGGACGATCCGGCCGGGCTCGCCTCCTCTCGGAGGGCCGACGCATGCTGAAAGCGATGGTCGAGGGCCGATCTCCCCGGCGATGCGGCCGCCGGGCACGAGACCCGGATCATGACGATACCGATGAGGAAATCGGTGCGAGCGATACCGGATCCGCGTCGCCGACGCAACGCCTTGCGCTGTTGCGCAATCGATCCGCCGATGGCCTCGACCCGGCGGCGCTGGCGCTCAGCCTACCGCGCCGGCGGGACGGGTCAGGGCGTAGAGCGTGATCGCCGCCGCATTCGAGACGTTGAGGCTGCGGATCGCGCCGGTCGCGTCGATACGTACGAGCAGGTCGCAGCACTCGGTGGTGCGCTGGCGCAGGCCCTTCCCCTCGGCGCCGAGTACCAGCACGGCCGGACGGCGCGGCCCGACGGCATCGAGCGGGGTTCCGGCATCCGAGTCGAGCCCGATCCGGGTGAAACCGCGCTCGCCCAGCGTGATCAGGGCCTCGGCGAGGTTGCGCACGATCACCAGCGGCACGTGCTCCAGACCGCCCGAGGCGGATTTCGCTAGGACGCCCGTGGCGTTGGGCGAGTGGCGCGCGGTGGTGACGATGGCGGTGACGCCGAACGCCGCCGCCGTGCGGACGATGGCGCCGACGTTGTGCGGATCGGTGATCTGGTCGAGGGCGAGCAGCAGCGCGTCGTCCGGCATCGCGTCGAGTTCGGGCGCGGCGAGCGGCTCGGCTTCGGCGTAGAGGCCCTGATGCACGGCGTCCGGTCCGAGCAGTTTGTCGATCGCGCTCGGGCGGACGATCTCGGGCTCGATCGGTAGCGCCACCCCGGCCTCGTTGAGGCGCGCCAACGCGTTCTCGGTGGCGAGCAGCCTGTGGAAGTGGCGACCGGCATTACTGAGCGCCTGCGACACCGGGTGCCAGCCGTAGAGCACGACATGGTCCCTCCCCTCGCGGGCCGTGGGCCCGGGCGGCTGCTGCGTTCGCGGGCGGGGCCGGAAGCCATACGGCTTGGCCGGGCGGTCGCGCGGCGGGGTCATGGGCGGATCTTTCGCGGCAGGTGAAGGAGGGCGGCGTCTCTCGCGCCCGAGAAACCGATGCGACCGCCCCGCGTCAAGCGGCGGAATCATGCGGCAAGACCGTTGCCGTCGGCTGAGAACCCGACTATAGACCGGGCGCCGTCGGACAGCGCCCTTCGTCTATCGGTTAGGACGTCAGCCTTTCACGCTGAAAAGGCGGGTTCGATTCCCGCAGGGCGCGCCACGCGCATTGCCTGCCGCCGAGATGCTGCGGGCTCCGTATCGTCGCCATCACCGTAGTCTCGCAGGCTGGCGCTGTCGCAGCCTTCATCCGCGCTACCGTGCATGCGTCGGTGATCGCGAGGCGAGCCGTAAGGAGACGGCAGCTTCGAGGCAGCCGGGCGGCTGCCTCAGCCGAGCGACCACGTTAAGAGAGGGTTCACCGGCTCGACACGAGCTTCAGGCCCGGCGCGCGCTGCGCATGAAGGGCCGCCGCGACCTTGCGTTCGAGCTCGCCGTCGAGGAACGGCTTCTGCACGATCCGATCCTCGCCGATGCCGCCGCGGGTCAGCGCCGTCTGATCGGCGTATCCGGTCACGAAGATCACCGGGATCGTCGGCCAGCTTCGGCGGATCTCGGCGGCGACCTCGACGCCGTTCATGCCGGGCATGGCGAAATCCACCACGACGAGATCGAAGCAGGGATCGTGCTCGAGGATATGGATGGCCGCCAGTCCCGAACCCGCCTCCCTTGTCACGTAGCCGGCCTCGGAGAGCTTGGTCGCGGTGATCTCCCGGACGGCGCTGTCGTCGTCCACGACGAGGAGAACCGGCTTGTCGCCGGGCTTGCGCACCGCTGCGCAATCGATCTCGCTCGGGGCGTCTGCCTCGGCGCGGGCCTCCGCCGCGACCCGAGGAAGATAGACCCGGACCGTGGTGCCGTCGCCGAGCTTCGTCTCGATCCGTACCCCGCCGCCCGATTGCTTGGCGAAGCCGTAGACCTGGGCCAGACCGAGGCCCGAGCCCTTTCCGACTTCCTTGGTCGTGAAAAACGGTTCGAAGACGCGCTGAAGCACGTCCGCGGGAATACCGGACCCGGTATCGCTGACGGCGACCATGGCGTACTCGCCCGGCGGTGGCTCCTCGGGGCGCGAGGGAGCCGCGCTCAGACGGACATTGGCGGTCTCGATCGTCAGGCAGCCGCCGACGGCCATCGCATCGCGGGCATTGATGGCTAGGTTAAGGATGATCAGCTCGATCTGCGTCGCGTCGACCAGGGCGGGCCACAGGTCCGGCTGCAACGTCATCTCGATGCGCACCGCACCGCCGATGGAGCTCTGAAGCAGGTCGCGCATGGAGGCGGCCGTCTCGTTGAGCCGCACGGGGACCGGATCGAGGCGCTGCCGTCGCGAGAAGGCCAGCAACTGGGCGGTCAGACGGGCGCCCCGCTCGGCCGCGCCGCGCATCATTTCAAGGCGGCGCTGCGACCGCTCGTCGGAGACCGCGCGCGCCAGGAACTCGATGTTGCCGGCGATGACGGTGAGAAGATTGTTGAAATCGTGGGCGACGCCGCTCGTGAGCTGCCCGACCGCCTCCAGGCGCTGAGCCTGCCGCAGGGCTTCCTCGACACGCTCGCGCTCGGCGATCTGCCGCCGCAGCGCGGCGTTCGCGTCGGCGAGTTCCCGTGTGCGCTCGGAGACGCGCGTCTCCAGCGTCTCGTTGAGCGTACGGAGAGCCTGCTCGGCCGCGCGGCGCTCGGAATGGGCCCGCGCCTCCGCAAGCGCCCGGACGATCACCCTCGGCAAGCGGACCAGACGCTGCTTGGTGACGTAGTCGGTCGCGCCGTTCTTGAGAGCCTCGACGGCGATGTCCTCGCCGAGCGTTCCGGAGACGAACACGAACGGGATCTCGGGGCAGTGCTCGCGGGCGATGGCCAGCGCGCTGAGGCCGTCGAAGGTCGGAAGGACATAGTCGGCCAGGATCAGATCGTGACGGCGTGTGACGGCGGCGGCCGTGAAGGCCTCGCGCGTCATCGTACGATCGAGCCGATAGGCGAGGCCCGTGCCGTCGAGGACGACGGTGAGAAGCTCCGAGTCTAGATCGCTGTCTTCGAGCAGCAGGATGTCCAGGGGTGCCTCGGCGCCGCGGGACGCGCCGTCCTTTAGGTTTTCGATGGCCAGCCTCCCCGATGCGGTGGCGGTTCGTTCAACACGGCCCAGAACACACCGAGGT
>JAGTAM010000095.1 GCA_023422485.1 Pseudomonadota bacterium
TCCACCGCCAACCAGGCGCTCTCGACCCAGATCACGACGACCGGCACCGCGACGAGCGACTTCGCCGCCTCCACGACCTCTTCGACCTCAGTCACGTTCTACGTCAACGGCACGAGCAAGTCGGCGACCATCGCCTCCAACTCGACGATCGATGCGGCCATCACGGCGCTGAACTCGGCGGCCGGCACGAACGTGACGATGTTCTCGAAGGACACGACCGGTAAGAAGATCGTGCTGAACGCCAGCTCGGCGGTTGAGTTCGCGGCCACGACCGATCAGGCCGCCCTCGGCTTCGCCCAGGGCAGCACCAGCACGGCCGACAAGTACGGCACCAGCAACAACGCCATCTCCGCCGGCTCGGATCTGACCGTGTCGGGTGTCGATGCCCGCAAGAAGCTGTCCGAGCAGTACAACAGCCTGCTGATCCAGATCACGCAGCTCGCCAAGGATGCCAGCTTCAACGGCGTGAACCTGATCAGCAACAGCGATCCTTCGAACAAGCTGCATATCGCCTTCAACGAGCGAGACACCGCCAATCTCGACGTCCAGGGTCAGGATCTCACGGCCGACGGTCTCAAGCTGACCTCGATCACCGGCAATTCCGGTGCGAGCGTGAACGGCCAGGGCAACTTCCTGCTCGATACCGACATCAAGGGGACGCTGACCAAGCTGACGGCGGGTTCCGACACCCTGCGCACGGCGAGCTCGACCTTCGGTTCGAACCTCTCCGTCGTGCAGAACCGGCAGGACTTCACCAAGCGGATCGTCAACATCCTCGACACCGGCGCGTCGAACCTGACCAACGCCGACCTCAACGAGGAGGCCGCCAACTCGCAGGCCCTGTCGACGCGCCAGTCGCTGGGCATCTCGGCGCTGTCGCTCGCCAACCAGGCGCAGCAAGGCATCCTCCAGCTCCTGCGCTGATCGGCGGCATCGATCGTCGCAGGCACGTGAGTTTCTACCAAGTGGGTTTCTGCAACGGGGTTCTGGGGCGGTCGCGCGCAGCGGTCGCCCCTTTTCGTCGTGGGGCGCGGCTTCCACCGCCTGTCGGCGGCGGATCCCCAACCCCTTGCCCGCCCGTCGCCCGCCCCGTGGCGTCGGGGCGAGCGCGTCCATAAATCAGCCGCGTTGTGCGCTGCTTGATCGACATCGACGCGCTGTCCGTGGCGTGCCGGCCGGAATCCTGACACGCTCGATGAACGCCATCCTGATCAAGCTGTTCGCGACCGCGCTGACCCTGTCCCAGGTCACGACGCGGCCCGACGCGGTGCGGACCCAGTTCGATCCCGCCAAGGACGGCGCGGAGGTCGTGGCGATCCTGCGCGACGGCTGCGCCCATATGCGCAAGTCCTTCGACATCGAGGACATCAACCTCGACGAGCTGATCTCCACCGCCATGGAGGATCCGAGCGCGGTGGCCGGCGACAACGCGCCCAAGATCCTGCACGGGCTCGATCTCAACGAGCTGAACACGAGCTACAAGCAGTTCTGCAAGGGCGAGAACCCGGCCAATTCCCCCTTCGAGGCGGGGGCGGTGATCGCCTTCTACAACAACGCCGTGAAGGACCTTCCCTCGGCCGAGGCCCTGCGCGACATCAAGCTGCCCAGCGCCAGCGTGATCCTCGACGGGGCGGGCAAGCCCTTTTCCGAAACTTTCGAGTCCCGCGGCCGGCGCCTCATCGTGCCGATCGGTACGGTGCCGGACCTCGTGCAAAAGGCCTTCGTCGCGGCCGAGGACAAGCGCTTCTACCAGCACCACGGCATCGACGAGCGCGGGGTGATCCGCGCCTTCGTCGGCAACCTCGCCTCGCCGCGGCGCCCGGCCGGCGGCTCGACGATCACGCAGCAGGTGGTGAAGAACCTGTCGGTGGGCGACGACGTCACCTACGAGCGCAAGATCCGCGAGATGATCGTGGCCTCGCGGCTGGAGAAGCTCCAGACCAAGCCGCAGATCCTCGGGCTCTATCTTAACGGGATCTATCTCGGCCGCGGCGCCTACGGCATCGAGATGGCGGCGCGAAGCTGGTTCGGGAAATCGGTGGGCGCACTGACGCTTCCCGAGGCCGCCCTGCTCGCCGGCCTTCCCAAAGGCCCGAACTACTACAGCCCCGACAAATACCCCGAGCGGGCGCGGGAGCGGCGCGCCTACGTGCTCAGCCGGATGAAGGAAGAGGGCACGATCACCGAGGCGCAGATGAATGCGGCGATGGCCTCCGATCTCGGCATCAAGCCGCCGGACGCCGCGCGCCAGGATTCCGGCTTCTACCTCGTCGATCACGTGGCCCGCGAGGCGCGCAGCTTCGCCGGGCTCGAATCGCTCACCAACGCGAGCTACACGGTCCGCGCCACGGTCAATGCCGGCCTGCAGAGCGCGCTGGAGGCCGCGCTGCAGGAGGGGCTCGCCACCTACGAGCGCGGCACCGGCCGCGTCCGCTACGAGGGGCCGGAGCTGAGCCTCGCCGAGGCCGTGAAGAGGATCGAGGCCACCGCGCCGGCGCCGGAACCCGCCGCCGAGCCCCCGCCCGCGCCGAAGGGAACGAAGGGCGCCAAGGCGGCCGCGAAGGCGCCGGCCAAGCCCGCGGTCCAGCCTGCTTGGCAGCGCGCGCTCTTCTCCGCCCGGCCGCCGCTCTACGACGTGCGCTGGCCGCTCGCGGTGGTGCTCCAGACGGGAAAGAACGGCACGCGGGTCGGCCTGTCCGACGGACGGGTCGCGAGTCTCGAGGCCGGACCCGCGCGGGGAAAACTCCAGCTCTACGACGCCGTGCGGGTGCGCCTGCGCGAGGGCAAGGGCAGCCTTCGCGCCGATCTGCGGGTGCGCCCCGCCGTTCAGGGCGCCGCCCTCGTGCTGGAGAACCGCACCGGAAAAATCCTGGCGATGAGCGGGGGCTTCTCCTACCCCCTGAGCCAGCTCAACCGGGTGACGCAGACCGTGCGCCAGCCGGGCTCGACCCTGAAGCCGCTGACCTATCTCGCTGCGCTGAATGCGGGCTTGCAGCCCAACACCCTGGTGATGGATTCCGCCGTGACCCTGCCGCCCATCGGCGGCATCGGCGATTCCTGGTCTCCGAAGAACTACGATGGCGGCGGCTCCGGCGCGACGACGATTCGGCGCGGGCTCGAATTCTCGAAGAACCTCGTCACCGCCCGCCTGCTCCAGGGCGGCATTGCGCCGAAGGCGCCCGACAGCCTGCAGCGGGTCTGCGACATCGCGCTGGAGGCCCAGCTCTACGCCGAGTGCGAGCGCTACTATCCCTTCGTGCTCGGCGCCCAGCCGGTGCGGATGATCGATCTCGCGAGCTTCTACGCCGCCATCGCCAACGAGGGGGCCCGTCCGAGCGCCTACGCGCTGGAATCGGTCGAGCGCGACGGCAAGCCGGTCTACAGCCATCCCGACAAGCCGCCGGTGCGGATCGGTTCGGCCGACCGGGTCGCCTTCTACCAGCTCAAGACCATGCTC
>JAGTAM010000104.1 GCA_023422485.1 Pseudomonadota bacterium
ATCCTGTCCCCCTCGGGCGGTTCGGTCGGCATCGGTTTCGCGGTCCCGTCGGGAACGGCGAGCCAGGTCGTCGATCAGTTGCGGCAGTTCGGCGAGGTGCGCCGCGGCTGGCTCGGCGTGCGCATCCAGAACGTCGATGAGGCGACCGCCGAGGCGCTCGGCCTGAAGGGCGGCGCCAAGGGCGCGCTGGTGGCCGGGGTCGATGAGAAGGGCCCGGCCAAGACGGCAGGGCTCGAAGTCGGCGACGTCATCGTCAAGTTCAACGGCGTGCCGGTGAAGTCGTCGAGCGAGTTGCCGCGCATCGTCGCCGCAACCCCGGTCGGCAAGACGGTGGACGTGCAAATCGTGCGCAAGGGCGAGGAGCAGACCAAGTCGGTCCTGCTCGGCCGCCTGGAGGATGGCGAGAAGACTCAGGTCGCCAATGTCAAGCAGCCGGAGCCGGAAGCGGTCAATCGCCAGATCCTCGGCCTCAACCTGTCCGGCCTCAGCGACGAGGCGCGGCGCCGCTACAACATCAAGGAAAGCGTCAAGAACGGCGTGGTCGTGACCAAGGTCGATCCAAACTCGACCGCCGCCGACAAGCGCATCCAGCCGGGCGAGGTCATCGTCGAGGTCGGGCAGGAGGCGGTGTCGAACCCGGCCGACGTGACGAAGCGGGTCGAGGCCCTCAAGAAGGAGGGCCGCAAGTCGGTGCTGCTGCTGGTCGCCAGCGCCAGCGGCGACGTGCGTTTCGTGGCGATTGGACTGGAATAAGACGCCGATCTGGGAGGGACGCGTCGCGCCCTCCCTCGGATTTACTTCGCGAACTCCGCCGCCGAGAATCCCTGGAGGTAGAGCAAAGCCGTCAGGTCGCCGTGCTCGATCCGCACGCGGGCGGCCTCGGCCACCTTCGGCTTCGCACGGTAAGCGACGCCGATGCCGGCCTCTCCGAGCATCGGCAGGTCGTTGGCGCCGTCACCGACGGCGATCGTTTCCGCTGGACTCAGGCCTAGCCGCTCGCGCAGTTCGATGAGGCTCGCCCGCTTGGCCTCGGCCCCGACGATGGGTTCGACCACCTGCCCGGTCAGGTGCCCGTCGGCGACGTCGAGACGGTTGGCGCGGGTCTCGTCGAAGCCCAATTTCGCGCCGATCGGCCCGGTAAAGAGGGTGAAGCCGCCGGAGACGAGGCAGGTGAAAGCGCCGTGCGCTCGCATCGTCGCGACGAGGGTACCGCCGCCCGGCGTCAGGCGGATCGCGTCGCGGATCAGGCCATCGATCACGCCGACGGACAGGCCCTTCAGCAGGCCCACCCGCTCCCGCAGGGCCGGCTCGAAGGCGACCTCGCCGCGCATCGCCCGCTCTGTGATCGCCGCCACCTGATCCTTGATCCCGACGACGTCGGCGAGTTCGTCGATGCATTCCTGCTCGATCATGGTCGAATCCATGTCGGCCAGGAACAGCCGCTTTCGGCGGTGCTGATCGTGAGGAAGGACGGCCACGTCGATCGGCTCGGACCCGAGCGCCCCACGCAGGGCCTCAGTGAGGGCCGGCGCCCCTTCGGGCGTACCAGGAACAAGGAGTTCCGCCGCCACCTCGCCGTGAAGAATCCGTGGCTGATGCTCCGTGCGCGTCACCCGGCGCGCCTCGGCGAGCACCGCATCCGTGATGGCGGGCCGGGCCGGGTTTGCTATCAGCGTGGCAACGAGGGTCATGGAGGGCAGCCGTGCAAAGTTCGGACGGGCAGGAGACAGGGCGCCCGGCCGCCATCCTCATTGCAGGGCCCACCGCCTCGGGCAAGTCGGCGCTGGGATTGCGGATTGCCCGCGCCTTCGGCGGCGTGGTGATCAACACGGATTCGATGCAGGTCTATGCCGACCTGCGCGTGCTCTCAGCCCGGCCGACCCTGCAGGAAGAGGCATTGGCGCCCCACTGTCTCTACGGCAGCGTGGACGGTGCGGTGAATTTCTCGGTCGGCCACTTCCAGCGGCAGACCGCTGCGATCCTCTCAGGATTAGAGGCCGGAACCCTGCCGATCTTCGTCGGCGGTACGGGCCTGTATTTTCGCTCCCTCGACGAGGGGATCTCGGACCTGCCCACGGTGCCGGAGGCGGTTCGCGCGCGAATCCGGGCCGAGGCGGAAGGTCAGCCGACCGAGGCGCTGCACGCCGCCCTCGCGTTGCGCGACCCCGAGAGCGCGGGACGCCTGCGCCCCTCGGACCGGATGCGGGTGATGCGGGCCCTGGAAATCTTCGAGGCGACCGGCCGTTCCATCGGTTCGTATCATGACGCCCGCGAGCCGGGCCCGCTCGCAGGAAGACCGGTTCTGAAGATCTTCCTCGCCGCCGAGCGCGAAACCCTGCGCCGACGCATCGACGCGCGCTTTCTGACGATGATGGAGGAAGGCGCCCTCGACGAGGTCGCCGCGCTGCGGGAACGGTGCCTCGACCCACTGCTGCCGGTGATGCGCGCCCACGGCGTGCCCGGCCTGATCGCCTATCTCGACGGGACGATCTCCCGCGACGAGGCGATCCGGCGCGGCCAGGGTGATACCCGCCGCTACGCCAAGCGCCAGTTCACGTGGTTCCGCCACCAGATGGGCGAGGATTGGCACTGGACCACGCCGGAGGCGGCGTGGTCCCTCGCGGAAAGCCGACTCAGCGCTCCAGACGGGCGATGAGGGACGAGGTATCCCAACGCTTGCCCCCCATGGCCTCGACCTCGGCGTAGAACTGATCGACCAGGGCCGTGACGGGGAGCCGGGCGCCGTTGCGGCGGGATTCGGCGAGCAGGATGCCGAGATCCTTGCGCATCCACTCCACGGCGAAGCCGAAATCGAACTTGTCCGCGTTCATGGTGCGGCCGCGATTCTCCATCTGCCACGAGCCGGCCGCGCCCTTCGAGATCACGTCGAGCACCGCCTCCACGTCGAGCCCGGCGCGCTTGCCGAAGTGGATCGCCTCGGACAGGCCTTGCACCAGCCCGGCGATGGCGATCTGGTTGACCATCTTGGTGAGCTGGCCCGAGCCCGAAGGCCCGAGCAGGCGGCATGACTTGGCGTAGGCCATGATGACCGGCTCGACCTCGGCATAGGTCGCCGGCTCGCCGCCGCACATCACGGTGAGCACCCCGTTCTCCGCGCCCGCCTGACCGCCGGAGACCGGAGCATCGATGAAGCGGAGTCCGGTCGCGTCGGCAGCCACGGACAACTCGCGGGCGACCTCGGCCGACGCCGTGGTGTGATCGACGAAGACCGCGCCTTTCTCCATGCCGGCGAAGGCCCCGTCCGCGCCGAGCACCACCGAGCGCAGGTCGTCGTCATTGCCGACGCAGGCGAAGACGATGGCGCATCCGGCCGCCGCCTCGCGCGGTGTCGCAG
>JAGTAM010000227.1 GCA_023422485.1 Pseudomonadota bacterium
ATCTTCCTTGTCGCGGTGGCAGACGGAGAGCGCGCGGCCGTAGCTGTCGGTCTCGCGGATCTGGCAGGTGACCGTCGCATCTTTGAGGTGCGCGGCGAGCGCCTTGGCGGCATGGGCGCCGCAGGCATAGTTCTGGCCCCTGGCATTCAGGCAGGTCTGCTTGAGGCCCGGTGCCGCCACCCCGTAGAGGCCGACCACGCGTCCGCCCACCACCAGTGTGTCACCGCTGAGGACCCGCGCTCGCCCGCTCACGCACTCTCCGGCATGAGCGGAGCCGATATCGTGCCAGCCGGCCGCGGCGAGGACGATGATGCTGAGGCCGAGAAATCCCGTTCGTCTCATCGAAACACCATGGGTTGGCGACGCTTCCTTGCGAACGCGCCGGCCGATTGCTCTGCCGAGGAGGCTCACGTGTCTGTCTCTGCACGTGTCCGACGATGCGCCCGTTCTCCCGTGCCGGGCTTCGGCAGGAGAGAGCGTATGCCGGCAAACCTAAAGCACGGCTTATGCCCTTTTCGTGGCTGGCGGCATGTTCTGGCATCATGCCGGTGCTGCTTCGACCGACGCAGGCAGGGGCCGCCTGAGTGCCGCCTGAGTGCCGCTCGCAGAAATCCCGCTGTGCTTTCCTGCACGGAGCGAGAACCACCGGGATCGGGTGTGTCGCGAGGCAACCTCAACCGAGAGTCGCGCCTGCTCCGCGTTCGGGCGACAATCGTATCGGCCACCCCTGTCGGAGCGGCGCGTCGGCCCTATCCTCGGCGGCGCCGGTCGGCTCGTCCGCCGGTCGCCCGCGCCCACCGGACGGCGATGCCCCCAAGCCGCTCGGTGGGCGCGAGCGTTGAGGGCTCGTGTCCGACGCGCCGCCCTCCCATCCGGAGGCCGGTGAGACTGGGTCGGCCTCCCCGCTCCTGGCGCCGCGTCCGGCCGGTAGGGAGATCCAGCGCACGACCAGACCGGTGCCACCGCGCGCGATGTGCCGGTTCAGGCGGCGAGCAGCCCATGAGGGCAGGTTCTCGAAATCAATCATCACCAATGCCGATACTGATCTCTGCGCCCCTTGAGGCGCGGCAAGGGGAGATTGGCGGCGAGTGTGAAGGCAATAAGGCGCAATCAAGGGCGTTTTGGCGAGGTTTCGCGCAGGATCATGGCAATAACATCGCCGCCGCCCTGATCCTCCGGGCATCTGTTGCCCGAGTCTCTCGTTCGAGCTGGCCGGACCGGGCATGGTGGATCGTCCCGGTCCCCTTGCCCCTCTGTGCGAACGTGAGGGGCGCGGCCGGCGTTGGCAGGGGAGGGGCGGGCGCGTGCCCGTCCGCGGCGAGGAGAGAAGCAGCGTGGCGGTGAGCTTGGCAGATCTGATGCGCGGGGCGGCTGCGGAGGCTCGGCGGCTGGTGGCGGCTCACCCGGCGGGAGGTCGGAAGGACGACCTGCCCTGGGCGGTGATCGCCGCCTTCGATACCGACGTGCGCGGCCATGTCGAGCGCGACCGGCGGATCGAGGACGAGCGCGACCGCGTGCTGATCGCATCCGTCACGCTGGCCGAGACTCCCGGCGATGCCGAGGAGGACGAACGGGATCGGGCGCGCCGCGGTCTCATCCGGGCGATCGACTACCTAGAGGAAGCGGTCCTGCGCTTCGGCATCGTCAACCGCGCCGCGGCCAAGCGTGGCTACGGTGCGGCCGGTGACCCGGTCTCGATGCGCTCGGACGGATGAGGTTGCGCCGATGAGACCCATGCTTCCAACCACGGCGATTGACATTCGGTATTGAGCGGAGGCGGCCTCTTACGCTAACGCTTAAGTAGTAGAGGCTTGACTTGGCGCATCGATGCTACAGCCGATCGAAGCCGGCCTGAGCCGCCCGTGGTACCGGCTCAAATTGCCGGATGTGCTCGAAGCGCAGTACCGCGCCGAGACGGCTCGGCAGGACGGCTTCTACGTCCAGTCCTGGCTCGCCGTTTTCACGCTTTTCAACGTTCTCTCCCTCGTGATGGACCGCGAAGTGTTCGGTCCGGAGGGGTTCGTCGTGCCGCTGGTGATGACGCTCGGCGTCTTCTGCCCGGTCGCGCTGGGGGCGATCGCGTCCCTTCGGGGACGGCCGACGATGGTGCGGATCACCGGCGCCGTCCTGGCCACGGCGCTCGTCGATATCGTCGTCGTCCTCAACAGCGCCCGCCTCGCGCCGGCCCCGCACACGGACGTCTACATCATCATCGCCACCATCGTGCCGCTGGTCGTGGGGCTGATCGCGCCGCTGCCGTTCCGGCATTGCCTGTGGTTCTGCGGCAGCGCGTTCGTCCTCTATGCCGGCCTCGTTCTGGGGCTCGGGCTGTGCAATGCGGAGCGTAGCGGCCTGCCCCTGCTGGTCTCAGGGCTGATCCTGGTGCCGCTGAAGCTCTGCTACTCGCGGGAATGGGCGGCCCGGAACACCTTCCTGATCGGCCTGCGGGTGAAGCTTCAGGCCGAGGCGCTCGCCCGCGCCAACGCGCGGCTCACCGTGCTCTCGGAGACCGACGCACTAACGGCTCTCTCGAACCGCCGCCACTTCACCGAGCGGCTGGAGGCGGCCTGGGGCTTTGCGGGCGAGCAGGACGCGTGGCTGGGCCTGATCTTCATCGATATCGATCACTTCAAGCTCCTGAACGATACGGCCGGGCATGCCGAGGGGGACCGCTGCCTCGTGGCGGTGGCTGCGGCGTTTCAAGCCTCCGTCGAGGCCCATGGCGGTCTCGCGGCCCGCTATGGCGGCGAGGAATTCGCGGCCCTGCTGCCGGGCGCCGAACCGGCCACGGCACGGATGGCGGGCGAAGCCATCCGCGCAGCCATCGCCGATCTCGCCCTGCGCCATCCGGGCCTGTCCGCGGGGATGCCGGTGACCGTGAGCGTCGGCGTCACCGCCGCGCGGGGGCGCATGCGGGACTTCGGCATCGAGGTCTCCGATCTGCTGCGGGCCGCCGATTTCGCGCTCTACGCGGCCAAGAACGAGGGCCGCAACCGGGTCGAGACCTTCATGCCCGCCGCGAACGCGAACCGGCCGGCTGCGGGCACGGACCGCGCCCACACCGCCGCTCCGTCCGCCTGAAAGGGCGCGCATTCCGAACCAAAGCGGGCGCTGCCGCGTCTTCTCGTCCGGGGCGACCGTCGGGTCGCGCGCACGGAGCGACGGACGGATGCTGCTCGACGAGGAACGCGGGGCCGGCTCAAGGATGGCCGGTCCGCCGGCGGGCCGCCCTGCCGGGCCAGCGGCCGGCATGGGCATGGGGATGGGGATGCGGTGGCCGAGCGCGGGCCTCGCCGCCCCCGGTGCGGGCTACTGGGCGCTCGTCGGGGCTCTCGTCGGGCTCGACGCCCTCTGGCTCGCGCTCGCCGGAATCGACGTCGCCTGGACCGGCCTGCTCGCGGTGTCCGGCGCGGTGGCCGTCCTGCTCGGGCTCGCGCTGCTGTTCAGCGCCGTCAAGCCGGAGCCGAAACTGCGGGCCATGGCCCTGTCGAGCGCCTATCTCGCCGCGTTCACCACCGCGGCCGCCCTGCTGCATTACCTGAGCGCCACGCTGGCGCCGCCGCTCGCCGATCCGGTCCTCGCGCGGTTCGAGGCGGCTCTGGGCTTCGATTGGCGCGGCTGGGTCGGCTTCCTCGCTGGCCATCCCGATCTGTCATGGTGGCTGGCGCTCGCCTACCATTCGAGCGGTCCCCAGGTCGGCCTCGTCGTCATCGCCCTCAGCGCGGTGTCGCGGGTCGCCCGCCTCTGGGCCTATGCCCGCCTGTTCAGTCTGGCGCTGCTCGCCTCGATCGCCGTCTCGGCCCTGTTTCCGGCGGTCGGCCCCTACGCCCACTACGCGCCGCAGGCCTACCCGCAGGGGCATCTCGAAACGGTCGGCGCCCTCTGGCATCTCGATGCGCTGCACGCCCTGCGCGAGGGCACGCTGCCGACGATCGCGCTCTCGGAGATCCGCGGCCTCGTCACCGTCCCCTCGTTCCACGCCTGCCTCGCGGTCCTCACCGCCTGGGCGCTGGCCCCGGTGCCGGTGATCGGCCCGCTCGCCGGTCTCCTCAACGGCGCGATCCTCGTCGCCACGCTCGGCGCGGGCGGGCACTACCTGCCGGACGTGCTGGCCGGGACGCTGATGGGGATTTTTTTTGTGATCTTCCACGTCGCCCGGCATCGACGCTCGTCCGGGGCGAGCCGGGCGGTGCTCGCTGCGGGGCGGGGACGAACGCTGGAGCCGGCCCCAGGCCGGCGTTCAGCGATACGCTTGATCGATGGGAGCGGCCCCGCCCCGGCGCGCGCCAGGTAGGGCAGCCCGCTCACCGCAGATCGGCGAACAGGTCGAGCTGGGTCGAGGCCGCTGCGCGGCGGCGGGGCCGGCGCGCGG
>JAGTAM010000248.1 GCA_023422485.1 Pseudomonadota bacterium
CGGGGAGGCTGCCCGGTCTGATCGACCTGACGCCGGGCATCCGCTCGTTGCAGATCCACTACGACGGCACGGCGGTGCCGCGCCCCCGCCTGCTGGGCCTGTTGCGCGAGATAGAGGTCGGCCTGCCGGCCGCCGGGGATGTCAGCGTCCCGAGCCGGACGGTGTACCTGCCGCTGTCGTGGAACGACCCGCAGGCGGAACTCGCCATGCGCAAGTACCAGGAGCTGGTGCGCCCCAACGCCCCCTGGTGCCCCTCCAACATCGAGTTCATCAGCCGCATCAACGGCCTGCCCGACGAGGAGGCGGTGCGCGGCATCATCTTCGACGCCGAATATCTCGTGATGGGGCTGGGCGACGTCTATCTCGGCGCGCCGGTGGCGACCCCGGTCGATCCGCGCCACCGCCTCGTCACCACGAAGTACAACCCGGCCCGCACCTGGACGCCGGAGAACGCGGTCGGCATCGGCGGTGCCTACATGTGCATCTACGGCATGGAGGGGCCGGGCGCCTACCAGCTGTTCGGGCGCACGATCCAGATCTGGAACACGTGGCGCACGACCCGGGAATTCGCCCCCGACCACCCCTGGCTGCTGCGGCCGTTCGACCGCATCCGCTTCGTCCCCGTCAGCCACGACGAACTGACCGAGGCCCGCGCCGCCTTCCCGCACGGGGCCTATTCCGTTCGGATCGAGGAGGGCACGTTCTCCTACGCCGCGCACCGAGCGATGCTGGCGGCCAACGCCGCCGAGATCGAGACCGCGCGCGGGCGCCAGCAGGCCGCCTTCGCCGCCGAGCGCGAGCGCTGGAAGGCGGAGGGCCTCGACAGCTTCGTCGCTGACGAGGCGGTCGCCTCCGAGGCCGCCGAGATCCCGCCGGGCTGCGAGGGCGTGCCGACCACCATACCCGGCAATGTCTGGAAGGTTTTGGTCGGCGAGGGCGAGTCCGTCGCTGCCGGCCAGACGGTGGCGATCCTCGAATCGATGAAGATGGAGGTGGCGGTCACCGCCCCCGTCGGCGGCCGGGTGCGGGAGATCCGAGCCCAGCCCGGCCGTACCTTGCGCGGCGGCGACCTCGTCGCCGTCCTCGAGATCTAAGCCGCTGGCATTGCATCGTTTTCCCCAGAAATCCGGCAGCCGCCCCTCCGGACGGGTCTCGCGACCGGGACGGATCTTGCAAGGGCGAACCACCGCCGGGCGGCGCGACCCGCCCGGCGCGATCCTCACACAGGCACAGAGACGGCCGATGATGCAGCAGATCCACCGCGCCTTCGCCGCGCTCCTCGGCCTGGTCGTGCTCGGCCTCAAGGCCAAGGCCGCCGGGCGATTGCCGCAGGGCGACCGGCGCCGCGGAGCACCGTGACGGGTGCTCCGCTTCGGGCTCAGATCGCCGGACCTATTCCTCGAATTCCGGGCGACGTGCCGTCGGCACGCCGCTCCTTCACGGACGTGAGAGATCCATGCCGGTTCCCGCCTTCCCGAGCCTGAGCGCGCTCCAAGCCGCCTATGCCGACGGGCTCTCGCCCGAGGCGGTGGTGGCCGAGACCTATCGCCGGCTCTATCTGGCGTCGCGCGCCGCCCCGTTGCCCATGGAGACGCCCGCAGTGCGTCCCTGATGGGGCGCGGCCGGGAATGTGAAGCGCCCCGATGAACCTCCATCGAGGACCCCTCGCCGGGAAGCCGGCGGGTCGCGTGTTCAGCGGCAACACGGCCTGCCGGTTTTAAACCGTCGAAATCTCGGACCGTGTGCGGTCGCTTGTTCGGATGAGCACCGCCCACGAAAATAGGGCAAACCTCTCGGCTGCCCTCTCGTCGCTTGCAGGACGTCGCGCTCTACTCGGCCGCGGTCATCTCAGGCGTGTAGTGCCCGCACCAGTCGGTCGAGCCGACGACTGGCCAAAGACCGTGCGCGTCCGGGCCAGGTTGGTTCACCGGCGGGTTGAAGCGGCACAGACCCTCGTCGTTCTGCGCGACCGCGCCGTTGACCTTGTGCTCGTCAAAGAACTTACAGCTCTCACACTTGGCGTTGGCCATAGGGATGCTCCTGCAGCGGGATGGCGGCTCAGCCGCGGCTTTTACAAATTAGAACAGATCCAACTTTGGAATCTAACCAGCCGGTAGTGGCGGAGTTCCCTTATTGCCCAGGCTGACCAACGGCCGGCCTGCGGTGCCGGCCAACTCCGTCCAGAGCGGACCATCGTCCCAGGCCGGGCCGGCGATGAAATGCTGCAACTGGCCTTGGCTCACCAGCCCAAGACGAGCGGCCATCGGCTGCAGGCTCTTGCGATCCCCTTGGCCGAGCGAACCGCGCAGCTACAGCGGCGCCCAGGTCCGGCGCGTCTTGCGTGACCTGACCGGTATTTTGGACCGGGCCAGCTGGGAGGCTACTGCATGGTAGTGGCCATGGGTAGCCGGAAGGCCAGATCCGGGAAGCTGATGGGCGCGGGCGGCCGGTAGCCCAACGACGAATGCGGTCGGACACGGTTGTAGGTGTTCTGCCAGAGACCGATCACACTCTGGGCTTCCTTGAGCGAGTAGAAGATCTCCTGCCTGAGGCACTCGTCGCGCAGCTTGCCGTTGAAGCTCTCACAGTACCCTTTCTCCCACGGCGAGCCCGGGGCGATGTACTGGATCTGCGGGCCTGTCTTGGCGACCCATTTGCGCAGTGCTTTCGAGATCATCTCAGGGCCGTTGTCGCAGTGGATGTGCTCCGGGATGCCATGCAAGCACATGGCGTCGGCCAGCGCCTCGATCACACCGAGGCTGTTGATGCGCCGAGCACCCTTCAGCGCGAGGCACGCCCGGCTGTGCTCATCGATCAGCGTCAGGATGCGCAGGCTTCGCCCATCGTGCGTCTGAGCCTGCACGAAGTCGAAGCTCCAGACGTGGTTGCGGCGGATCGGTCGCAGCCGTTTGCCCGAGCCGTCGGTCAGCCAGAGCCGGCTGCGAGGTCTCTGTCGGCTGGGGACCTTCAGCCCCTCGCGACGCCAGATGCGCTGAACCCGATCCTTGCCCACCTGCCAGCCGGCTGCCTGCAGCAGCGCGGTGACGCGGCGGTAGCCGTAGCGCCCATACTCAGACGCCAAGCCAATGATGGCGCGGGTCAGCGCATCCTCGTTGTCCAGCACGGTCGGCACGTAGCGTTGCGTGCCGCGGTGCTGACCGACGATCCGGCAAGCGTGACGCTTCGAGAGGCCGGACTTCTCCTGGATGGCGTCCACCGCCTGCCGGCCTCGCTCGGGGCTACAAGTTTCCCGAGGTGACGTCCGCCAGCACCTGACCCACCAGGGACAGGTCCGCCACGAGCCGGCGCAACCGCGCGTTCTCGTGCTCAAGATCCTTCATCTTCCTGGCTTGATCGACCTGCAGGCCGCCGTACTCCTTGCGCCAGCGGTCAGAGCTCTGCTCGGAGATCTCCGCCTCCTGAGCTGAGCCAGCGCCA
>JAGTAM010000249.1 GCA_023422485.1 Pseudomonadota bacterium
TGGCGCTGGCTCAGCTCAGGAGGCGGAGATCTCCGAGCAGAGCTCTGACCGCTGGCGCAAGGAGTACGGCGGCCTGCAGGTCGATCAAGCCAGGAAGATGAAGGATCTTGAGCACGAGAACGCGCGGCTGCGCCGGCTCGTGGCGGACCTGTCCCTGGTGGGTCAGGTGCTGGCGGACGTCGCCTCGGGAAACTTGTAGCCCCGAGCGAGGCCGGCAGGCGGTGGACGCCATCCAGGAGAAGTCCGGCCTCTCGGAACGTCACGCTTGCCGGATCGTCGGTCAGCACCGGGGTACGCAACGCTACGTGCCGACCGTGCCGGCCGACGAGGATGAGCTGACCCGCGCCATCATTGGCTTGGCGTCCGAGTACGGGCGCTATGACTACCGCCGCGTCACCGCGCTGCTGCAGGCAGCCGGCTGGCAGGTGGGCAAGGATCGGGTTCAGCGCATCTGGCGTCGCGAGGGGCTGAAGGTCCCCAGCCGACAGAGACCCCGCAGCCGGCTCTGGCTGACCGACGGCTCGGGCAAACGGCTGCGGCCGCTTCACCGCAACCACGTCTGGAGCTTCGACTTCGTGCAGGCTCAGACGCACGATGGGCGAAGCCTGCGCATCCTGACGCTGATCGATGAGCACAGTCGGGCGTGCCTCACGCTGAAGGGTGCTCGGCGCATCAACAGCCTCGGTGTGATCGAGGCGCTGGCCGACGCCATGTGCCTGCATGGCATCCCGGAGCTCATCCTCTGCGACAATGGCCCTGAGATGATCCGGCTACCCAGGGCAGCAGCCATGCTGAGAATCGGCGTGGAAAAAGAACCCGGCTGAAGGGCTGATCGGCGTCCAATCGGGACCCACCCCCCGGCAGCTCACGTCATGCTCCCATCCAGTCCAGGATAGGGAGCCAGCCGGGGATGTTGATCGTGGAGACCATCGCCAAAATCCGGCGGCTCTTCCGCAACGAGCACAAGAGCATCCGCGAGATCTCGCGGGAGCTGCGCCTGTCGCGCAAGGTCGTGCGCAAGGCGTTACGCTCGGACAAGACCGCTTTCGCCTACAAGCGCCAGCATCAGCCGCGGCCGCAGCTCGAAGGCCATCTCCCTCGCCTCGACGCCCTACTCACCGAGGAGCTGGCCAAGCCCAAGCGGGAGCGGCTGAGCTACGTGCGCCTGTTCGAAGGGCTGCGAGAGGAAGGCTATACCGGCGGCTACGATGCGGTGCGCCGCTATGCTCAGCAGTTCTTCGCAGAGCGGGCCGCCACGGCTCAGGGCGTGTTCGTGCCGCTCGCCTTTGCCCCCGGCGAGGCCTACCAGTTCGACTGGAGCCACGAGAGCGTGCGACTGGCCGGCACGACCGTGCAGGTGAAGGTCGCCCACATCCGGCTCTGCCACAGCCGGTTCTTCCTGGTGCGCGCCTATCCGCGCGAGACGCAGGAGATGGTCTTCGACGCTCACGAGCAGGCCTTCCGCCTCTTCGGCGGCTCCTGCCGGCGCGGCATCTACGACAACATGAGGACGGCCGTGGCGACGATCTTCGTCGGCCGTCAGCGTACCTTCAACCGCCGCTTCCTCCAGATGTGTTCGCACCATCTCGTCGAGCCGACCGCCTGCAATCCCTGTGCGGGCTGGGAGAAGGGGCAGGTCGAGAACCAGGTGCGCACCGCCCGCGGACGCTTCTTCAAGCCGATCCTCCGCTTCGAGACGCTGGCCGACCTCAATCGCTGGCTCGAACACCGCTGCCGGGACTGGGCGGCCACGGCGCCTCATCCGGTCCAGAAGCACCGCACGGTGCACGAGGTGTTCGAGGCCGAGGAGCGCCCGGCGCTGATCCCCTACCGCGGAGCCTTTGACGGCTTCCACGAGGTCGATGTTGCCGCCTCACGCACCTGCCTCGTGCGCTACGATCACAATCGCTACTCCGTGGCCGCACGAGCTGCCGGTCGGCGCGTGCAACTGCGTGCCTATGCCGAACGCATCCTCGTCTTCCTCAACGGTGAGCCGATTGCCGACCACAGGCGCCGCTTCGAACGCAATCAGACCATCTACGATCCCTGGCACTATCTGCCCGTGCTGGCTCGCAAGCCCGGCGCTCTGAGGAACGGCGAACCGTTCCGCGACTGGGACCTGCCGACGGGCCTCGCCGAGATCCGCGAGCGGCTGAAGGCCCACACCGACGGTGACCGCCAGTTCGTCGAGATCCTCTCGGCCGTGCCCGGCGCCGATTTGGACGCTGTCGAGGCCGCCTGTCGTGCGGCCCTGTCCATGCGCCTGTTCAGCGCCGATACCGTGCTCAACCTGCTGGCACGTGCGAACGAGCCGGAGTTGCCGGCTCCCGTGCTCACGCCCGCCTCCCTGACGCTCGACTTGGAGCCGCTGGCCGATTGCGCCCGCTACGACACCCTTCGCATGTTGGAGGTGCTGTGATGGAGCGCCACACCGTCCTCGACCTGATGATCAAGCTGAAGCTGCGGGGGATGCGCGCAGTCTACGACGAGATCATCACGCAGGCCGGCAAGCGCGGACACGCACCCGAACGGGTGATCGGCGAGTTGCTCGCCGCGCAACTGGCCGACGTGGAGAGCCGGGCGACGGCCTACCGGATGGGCAACGCCAAGTTCCCGGTGATGAAGACGCTGGCCGAGTTCGACCTCGCGGCCTCGCCGGTGAATGCCGCGGTCGTGCGTGACCTGCACCAGGGCAACTTCCTGACCGACAGCCGCAACGCAGTGCTCATCGGCGGCACCGGGTCGGGCAAGACGCATCTAGCCATCGCTATCGGAGCCAACTGCGTGCGCGAGCGCGAAGCACGCGTTCGCTTCTTCAACACGGTCGACCTCGTCAACCAGCTGGAGGCGGAAGCCCGCGCGGGCAAGGCAGGACGGCTCGCCTCGCAGCTATCGCGGACCGATCTCGTGATCCTGGACGAGCTGGGCTACCTGCCGTTCCCGCGGGCGGGCGGGCAGATGCTGTTCCACCTGATCAGCCGGCTCTACGAGCGCACCTCGGTGGTCGTGACAACCAACCTGCCGTTTGCCGAATGGCCGAGCGTGTTCGGGGACGCGAAGATGACCACGGCGTTGCTCGACCGGCTGACGCACCACTGCGACATCCTGGAGACCGGCAACGCCAGTTGGCGACTGAAGACGCGCTCCTGAGGAAGCCGGCCACGGCAGGCCGCGACCGGAGGGGCAGCAGGCTGGAGACGAGATCGACGCCGCTGCGCTCACCCTGACCGGCTCCGCGACGTCGATCTCTGCGTTGGGGCCTTCAGCCCTTCCGCCAGGTGGGTCCTTTTTGGACGCCGATCCTGGGTCCCGATTGGACGCCGATTGACAGCCATGCCGTAGCCTCTCACTCGGCGCGGTCCAAAATACCGGTCAGGTCAGGTGCGCGAGGCGATCCAGGCTGCAAACGCCAGGCTGCTGTACCTTCGGCTCTGCTCGCCGAATTTCAGCCTGATCGAGCAGGTCTTCGCCAAGTTGAAATCTGATATTCACAAAGTTTCCGCGCGTGCACTTCTAGGTCTGAAAGCGTCAATACAATCCGCCTTCGACAGCTTCACCTCACAAGCCTGTCGCAACTGCCTTGCTACTGCTGGATGCGACGCCTTCGATTCAACCTGATCGGCAACACCTCTAGCAGATGAGCCTCTGCAGCTTGACGGTCCATGTACTTGCTTACCCGGGCCAATAGACATCGGCGAAACGAGTGTGTTCTTTTGTACCGAGGCCCGGGATCGCGGCACATTGAGAAAGATCAAACAGTGGCGATCGCGACATCGCTATTCCATCTGTATTTATTGACGGCAGCCGAAGACAACCTTGGCAATTCATGAGCGCTTTGCCTGGTGCGGCGTTCCAGCGCTGCTTGACGGACGCGAATGTTCGGAGGGCGAGGGCGGGCGCAGGCCGAAACCTCTCAATCGGCCCGGTCCAAAATACCAGTCAAGTTACGACACCATCGGCCCCATCGATCGCAGACCGTATGAACAAGAGGGAGCTGTTAGCATGACCGATCGTCGTACGACTGAAACCACGAACGAAGCACGTCAGGGTGAGACCAGCAATCATATGCGTTGGGTGCTCCTCTTCACGCTGCTGCTGACCATCGTCGGCGTGGGGGCCATATGGCTGACGATCACTGGTTGATGGCCATTGCTCTGGCCCACGATTTTGGCGTCATTTCACGGTGGCAGCCGCAATCGACAAGTGACCGGACCGGTATTTTGGACCGGGCGGAGTGAGAGGCTGCAGCATGGCCGTGGCCCTGGATAGCCGGAAGGCCAGATCCGGGAAGGTGGCGGGCGCGGGCGGCCGGTAGCCCGGCGACGAATGCGGCCGGACACGCTTGTTGCCGTTCTGCCAAAGACCGATCACGGCCTGCGCCTCTCTCAGCGAGTAGACGATCGCCTGCCTCAGGCACGCGTCACGTAGCTTTGCTCGCAGACATCCGCCTCCTTGCACGCGACGGCGAGCCGTTTGCCGGCGCCGTCTGTACCTCGATCTGGCACAGCTTCAGCACGACCTGCTTCGCGCCCGGCCTCTGTCCTCGCCTCATTCCCAACGCCTCTGATCCAGGCTGATCCTCTCAATCAACCCGGTCCAAAGCCAGCCGGTCAGGTCAGCCAGCAGCGGACCTCGGCTTTGAGCCGTCGATTATGGACATCGCAAAACTCGCAGCTCTGTCGCGCTCAGTGTCGATGAGCCGGCATCCCTTTCGGGAGCGAGGACTCGGGCTGCTTCCGATTTGCACGAGGCTTGCAGATCGGTGAGGTGCCGATCAGCCAGCCGGGGGCGTGCCGAGGAATGGATGGAACTGTCCGCAAGGCCGCGTCGAGCACGCACTGGCGCACGCAGGAGATGTTCCTCATCCAAGAGGTCATGAACCTGATCGGCAAGGGCCTGCGCCTTGATCAGGTCGCCCGCGAGATGCTGCATCTCCTGTCCGAGAT
>JAGTAM010000285.1 GCA_023422485.1 Pseudomonadota bacterium
ATGATGAAGATGGCGCAGGGCGCGGCCGAGGCGGAGACCTCCGGCATCACCGACATGTTCGGCGGCGTCGCCTCCGCCGACGTGGCGCTTCGCATCCCGCCGCACGAGTTCTGGACCCATACCGACAAGCTCAAGCGCGAGTGCGACGCCATCGGCTTCTTCCTCTCGGGCCACCCGCTCGACGAGTACGGGCCGATCCTGGAGAAGCTGCGGGTCCAGTCCTGGGCCGATTTCTGCCGGGCGGTTCGGGCGGGCACGGCCAGCGTCGGGCGGATCGCGGCCTCGGTGCTCGACCGTTCGGAGCGGCGCACCAAGAGCGGCAACAAGCTCGGCATCGTCATCCTCTCGGACCAGACCGGCCACTTCGAGGCGATCATTTTCTCCGAGGGGCTGAACCAGTACCGCGACATCCTCGAACCCGGCCGCCCGCTGGTGCTGACGATCCAGGCGAACCTCGAGGGCGAGGACGTGCGCGCCCGCATCACCACCGCCGAGCCCCTCGATCAGGCCGCGGCCCGCCACCAGAAGGGCATGCGCATCTTCCTACGGGACGACCGCGCCTTGAGTTCGGTCCAGCAGCGCCTGACCCTGCGCGGCGAGGGCGAGGTCTCGCTGATCCTCATCCTCGACGGCGGCGAGCGTGAGGTCGAGGTGCGCCTGAAGGACCGCTACCAGGCCACCCCGCAGGTCGCGGGCGCGCTGCGCGCCGTGCCGGGCGTGGTGCAGGTCGAGGTGAACTGAGGCCGTGGCCGGCCCAACCCTTCGGTAACCAAACCGATCACGTCCGCAAAATAGGGGTGTGACAGCTCCCTTCGTGCCTCACCGCCGCCACAGCTCGGTGATTCTGCCAAGGTATGGTTCGGCCAAGTCGGAGACCGGGCGTGCGTTCCCGTGGGTGGAACGCGCTCGGCTCCGCGGAGCGGCCGAAGCCCTGCGATTGCCGCGGCGCCGAGCAGGCCGCTGCCTCATGGAGTGTGGGATGACCGGACAGGGTTTGAGAATGGTGGCGGTGGCCGCCCTGATGGGCCTCGCCGGCACGGCGCAGGCGGCGCAGTGCGGCAACAATGCCGCCGGCTTCGAGGCCTGGAAGGACGAGTTCATCGCCGAGTCCAAGGGCCGGGCGAGCCCGGCGGCGCTGGCGGCGCTGGCCAACACCTCCTACTCCACCGCCACCATCTCGGCCGATCGCGGCCAGAAGAGCTTCAAGCTCTCCCTCGACCAGTTCCTGGCCAAGCGCGGCGGCAACACCATCGTCTCCCGCGGGCGCGCCCTCAAGGCGCAGAACGCGGCGCTCTTCGCCTCAATCGAGCAGCGCTACGGCGTGCCGCCGGGCCCGCTCCTGGCGATCTGGGGCATGGAGACCGGCTTCGGGGCGGTGAAGGGCAACGTCAACACGCTCTCGGCGGTCGCGACGCTGGCCTACGATTGCCGCCGCTCGGCCTTCTTCACCGACCAGCTCTATGCCGCGCTCAAGCTTGTCGACAGCGGCGTGCTGACGCCGACGACCCGCGGCGCCGCCCACGGTGAGGTCGGCCACACCCAGTTCCTCCCCAAGAACGTCCTGACTTACGGCGTCGGCGGCAGCCTCGACAGCGTTCCGGTCGCGCTGAACTCCACGGCCAACTTCCTCAAGGGACACGGCTGGCAGCGCGGCGCGGGCTACCAGCCCGGCGAGCCGAACTTCGCCGCGATCCAGGGCTGGAACGCGGCCGGCGTCTACCAGCGCGCCATCGCGATCCTCGGCGCCCGGATCGACGGGCAGTAGTCCGTCTCGCCATCACTGCGGGCGGAGCGAGGCGGTCCAGGGCGCCGACCTATCCGGCACATTCGCGCCCAGGATCGTCCGCGCCCAGGATCGTCACGGCTTCGCCTCGCGATGACGGGGTCTATCCGCAGGCTGTGCGCGCCACCCGCAGGCGCTTCGCCACGAGCGCCTGGAGCGACCACAGGTGCCTATCGTGGATGCCGTGCCGGGCGCAGGCCTCCACCGTGTGGAACAGGTATTCGGCGCTCGGGCCCAGATGTCCGCAGGCCGTCGCGATCTTGTCCGCGATCTCTTCGTCGGAGAGACGTCCGGTGTAGCGATCGCTCTGCCGGTTCACCATGAAGGTCAGGGCCGTGACAGGCCCGGCCGCGGTCTCCACGCTGACCCAGCGCCCCTCGTAGCCCTTGCCCTTCATCTCCCGCCGCCAGACCGGCATCAGGGTGGCGTGCGGGTCGGCCTCGTCGAGGCGAAAGGCGACGCCCCGGCACAGGCCGCCCCGCTCCAATGCCAGCACGAGGCCCGGCCGCTCCTTCGTGCCGCGGTAGCGATGCTGCAGCAGGCAGAACCGGCGGTGCCAGCCCCGCACCGTGCCGACGCGCGTTTCGGTGAACGCGAATTCCGGGCTCCACAGCAGCGAGCCGTAGGCGAACACCCACAGCCCGCCCTCCGGCGAGCGCCGCGCCAGCATCGCGGCGAGCTCGGGCGCCATCTCGGCGTCGGAGAGGAGGGCGAGGGCGGACGGATCGTCCGGGACCTTTCGTGGGTGAGCGCGGGTGATGAGGTCGAGGGAGAGGGTCAGGGTGCGTGAGGGCATCGGCCGGCAGCGGACCATTCCCGCGGCGCGGAGGCAAGCCGTCGTGGTGGTTCGGTTCGACTCGTCCGGATTCGATGTGTCCGCCGTCGAGCTGCTGCGCATCGGCCAGGACGAGGGCGGATGGGAACGCCCGCCGAGCCGATCACTCCGCCACGTCGTAGCGCCGCAGAACCGCCGCCGCGTCCCGGTCGAGCGAGCCGCCTTCGAGCACGCGTCCGTCGTCGAGCAGGACGACCGGACCCTGCCCGACCAGCAAGTCGCCAAAGTCCTGCGTCTCCACGTAGGCGCGGGACTGATAGGAGAAAGCCCAGCCGTTGGAGAGCCGCTCGACGGGGCCGATTCGCGTCAGCGGCTGGCCGATCGCGCGCGCCTTCTCCGCGAGGAATCGCTCGATGGCGGCTTGCGGCGCAGGCTCCATCAGGGCGCTCCTTGGGCTGTCGAACCCGGCGCCGTATCCAGCTCCAAAAACGGCGCGCTGCGCTGCCCCTCGCACACCTCCTCCTCGTCCCGCAGGACGGTGAGCGCGCCGGCCTCCTCCCGCACCACGAGCTTCGGCCGCTCCGGCTTGCCGAAGGTGCGGCCGCTCATCCGGGTCGAGACACAGACGAGCTGGCGGCCGCCATCCTCGAACGGGCCGGCGATGCGGCTGTGGGCGAACCGCACCGGGATCAGCGAGACCGAGCCGAAGGCGATCTGATTTCGGGCGAGCGCGGCGATTCGCTCGCGGAGCGTGCCGGTCCCGACGCTCGCGGCGGGAGGGGCGGCGGTCGCTGTGCAGCCGCCCACGCCCAGGGCCAGTGCCAGCACCACTCCGCCGTGCCACCCGATCATCGCCGAATCTCCTCCTGCGGGAAGAATCGTAGTGCTTACGAGCAGGGCGCGAAACCTGTCGGCGGCAGGGTGGAGCCTGTCCCGCGCGTACCGCGCTCCCGTGAACCGAAAAAATGCTTATCTCTCTTCCATGCAATGGACCGACGAAGGCCTCGTGATCGGCCTGCGCAAGCACGGCGAGACCGGAATCGTGCTCGAATTGATGACGCCGGAGCACGGGCGCCATCTCGGGCTCGTCCATGGCGGACGCTCGCGGCGGATGCAGCCGATGCTCCAGCCCCGCAACACCCTGCGCGCCACGTGGCGGGCGCGGCACGATGGAGCGCTCGGCTCCTATGCCGTCGAGCCGCTGAACATGAATGCCTCGCGGCTGATGGATTCGGGACTGGCACTCTACGGTGTCGCGCATCTCTCGACGCTGCTGCGGCTTCTCCCTGAGCGCGATCCGCATCCGGATCTCTACGCGGCGGCGCAGGTGCTGATCGGCCATCTCGACGATCCCGAGATCGCGCCCGCGCTGATGGTGCGCTTCGAGCTCGCCCTGCTCGCGGGGCTCGGCTTCGGCCTCGACCTGTCCCACTGCGCGGCCACAGGCGCCAATGATGCTCTGGTCTACGTTTCCCCGAAGAGTGGGCGCGCGGTCAGCGCCTCGGCCGGCGAGCCTTTCCGCGATCGCCTGCTGGCCCTGCCGCCCTTTCTGCGCGATCGCGACCAGCCCGGCAGCGGCTGGCGCACGCCCGATGCCGGCGACGTTCGGGAGGGGTTTACCTTGACGGGCTATTTCCTCGATCAGCATGTCTGGCGCCCGCGGGCGCAGGACACGCCGGAGGAACGGGCACGATTCGTCGCACTCGGCACTGGCCAGGGTCGCTGATGTTCGTGTTATGTTCCTTTTTGAGCCGAGGGATGCCGCGACTCATTTCGATGGTTCGCGGAGGCGGGGGCCGGCGCAAGGTCGGCCCTCGGACAAAAATTGACGATGTGGAGTGAGTGATGGGCCAGCCCGTCCTGCCGCCGCCGAGCGACGGCATCGAGAGCGTCGAGCTGAAGACGGCGCTGGAGGAGCGCTACTACGCCTACGCGCTCTCCACCATCATGCAGCGCGCGCTGCCCGATGCCCGCGACGGCCTGAAACCCGTGCACCGGCGCATCCTCTACGGCATGCGCCTGCTGCGGCTCGACCCGAGTTCGGCCTTCAAGAAATGCGCGAAGATCGTCGGCGACGTGATGGGTGACTTCCACCCCCACGGCGACCAAGCGATCTACGACGCGCTGGTGCGCCTGTCCCAGGACTTTGCCCAGCGCTACCCGCTGGTCGATGGCCAGGGCAATTTCGGCAATATCGACGGCGACGGCCCGGCGGCCTACCGCTACACCGAGGCGCGGCTGACCGAGGTCGCCCGGCTCCTGCTCGATGGGATCGACGAGGACACCGTCGATTTCCGGCCCTCCTACAACGGCGAGAAGGAGGAGCCTGTCGTCCTGCCGGCGGCCTTCCCGAACCTGCTCGCCAACGGCAGCCAGGGCATCGCGGTCGGCATGGCGACCTCGATCCCGCCGCACAACGCCGCCGAACTCTGCGACGCGGCGCTCTACTTGATCCAGAACCGCGAAGCGACCTCGGAGCAGCTCTGCACCTTCGTGCAGGGGCCGGACTTTCCGACCGGCGGCATCCTGATCGACTCGGCCGAGACCATCCGCGAGGCCTACCGCACCGGCCGCGGGGGTTTTCGCGTCCGCGCGCGCTGGGCCAAGGAGGAGCAGGGGCGCGGCACCTGGAACATCGTCGTCACCGAGATCCCCTACGGGGTGCCGAAGGCGCGGCTGATCGAGAAGCTCGCCGACCTTCTCCAGGAGAAGAAACTGCCGCTGCTTGCCGACGTGCGCGACGAGTCGGCCGAGGATGTGCGGGTGGTGCTGGAGCCGCGCTCGCGCTCGGTCGATCCGGTGATGCTGATGGAGTCGCTGTTCCGGCTCTCGGAGCTGGAGGCGCGGGTCCCGCTGAACCTCAACGTGCTGGTCGGCGGCGTCGTGCCCCGGGTCATCGGGCTGGCCGAGTGCCTGCGGGAATGGGTCGATCACCGCCGGGTCGTGCTGCAGCGCCGCTCGAGCTACCGCCTCGGCCAGATCGAGCGGCGCCTCGAGATCCTCGGCGGCCTGCTCATCGTCTATCTCGATCTCGACGAGGTGATCCGCATCATCCGCGAGGAGGACGAGCCGAAGGCTTCCCTGATGGCCCGGTTCGAACTCACCGAGCTTCAGGCCAACGCCATTCTCGACACCCGCCTGCGCTCGCTCCGGAAGCTCGAAGAGATGGAGCTGAAGCGCGAGTTCGAGGAACTCACGAAGGAGAAGGAGGGGATCGAGGCGCTGCTCGGTTCCGAGAAGCTCCAGTGGACCGAGATCACCCGGCAGATCCGCGCGGTGAAGAAGACGTTCGGGCCGGAGACCAAGCTGGGTCGGCGTCGCACCACCCTCGAGAACCCGCCCGACACCGCCGGCATCGACTTCACCGCCGCCATGGTCGAGCGCGAGCCGATCACCGTGATCCTGTCCGAGAAGGGCTGGATCCGCGCGCTCAAGGGGCACGTGACCGAGCTGTCGGGCGTGGCCTTCAAGGGCGACGACACCCTCAAGGTCTCCTTCCTCAGTGAGACCACGGCAAAGATCCTGCTGCTCGCCTCGAACGGCAAGGTCTTCACGCTCGAAGCCTCGAAGCTGCCCGGCGGGCGCGGCTTCGGCGATCCGGTGCGGCTGATGGTCGATCTCGACGACGGCACCGAGATCGTCGCCGCATTGCCCTACAAGCCGGAGAGCAAGCTGCTGATCGCCGGCTCGGATGGGCGCGGCTTCATCGCGCCGTCCGATGCGCTGGTCGCCAACACTCGCAAGGGGAAGGCGATCCTCGGCCTCGACGAGGGGGCGAGCGCGGTGCTGCTGGTGCCGGCCGAGGGCGACCACATCGCCGTCTGCTCCTCCGACAAGCTGATGCTGGTCTTCCCGGCCTCGGAGGTGACGGAGCTCGGTCGCGGCAAGGGCGTGCGCCTGCAGCGCTGCCGCCAGAGCCAACTCGCGGATGCCTGCGTCTTCACCCTGGCCGAGGGGCTGCCGTGGCGCGACGGTTCGGGCCAGGCGCGGCTCGCCCAAAGCGCGATGCTGGAGAAGTGGATGGGCCACCGCTCCGATGCCGGCACGCTGATGACCCGCAGCTTCCCGAAGTTCGAGCGGTTCGGGAAGTGATTTCTTGAAGTTCGGGGCGGTGCCCTGCGGGGCGCCGCTTAACGAGTCTGATCGACCAAAGGGTCGTCCGCGACGCTCTTAGCGGCGACGGAACTGCTGGCCGCCGCGCTGGGGCGGACGCGGGCCGGAGGAGCGCTCGTCCTTGTGGCGGAACACGAGGCGGCCCTTTTCGAGGTCGTAGGGGGACATCTCGACGGTGACGCGGTCGCCGGCCAGGGTCTTGATGCGGTTCTTCTTCATCTTGCCGGCCGTGTAGGCGACGATCTCGTGACCCTGGTCGAGCTGCACGCGGTAGCGCGCGTCCGGCAGGATCTCGACGACCAAGCCGTCGAACTGCATCAATTCCTCTTTCGCCATGCACCTGTCTCCGGCCGGGCTGCCTGCACGGGGCGCTCCGGCAAATCCAAAATCGGTCT
>JAGTAM010000308.1 GCA_023422485.1 Pseudomonadota bacterium
CGTCGCGCCCGCCCGCGGCATAGGCCGCGGCGGCCCGCAGCAGCGAGGCGCGCGCGGCCGGCGCATTTTCGTCGAACCGCATCGCGGCCCCGCCGGTCAGCCGCGCGATCTCGGCGAAGACGTTCGCCGCCATCGGCTCCGGCCCCTCGTGGAACATGAAGGCCTTGACGCCCAATAGGCCGAGCTCGCCGGCCGCCCGGCAGACCTCGTCGGGCTGCTCCTCGATCGCGTCGCCGACAAAGACGAGGGCCGCCAGGGGCGCCTTGCTGGCCTCGCCCCGCACATGGGCGAGCACGCGACCGATCTGCGTCGGCCCGCCCCGAACGGAGATCTTCGACATCATCGATTTCAGGTCCCGGGCGTCGGAGACCCACCGGGAGGCACGGCACTCGGCGAAGCCACGGTAATAGACCAGTTGCACGGCAAGGCCGCCGATCGCGGCCGCGGTCTCGAACATGCCGGCCTGCACCTCGCTCGCCAGGTCCCAGCAAGGCTGGCGGCTCATCGTGGCGTCGACCGCGAAGACGAGCCGCGCGGCGCGGCCCGGCGCGATGGGCGCAAGCCGCCTGGCCTCGCCCAGAAAGGCCTCGATCTCCTGCGTCGACGAGGATTCGCCGGCGCCGCGCGCCGGCAGGTTCCCGCCCTTTGGGTCGTTGCTCATGGGTCGAGAATGTGGCCGGTCAGCCTCGGGACGCAATGCGGCGGAGCTTCATCGTCCGCGCGTGTCGTATTCCATCCGCGCCCGGCCACCGATCCGCACCTCCGTGCCGCCGCCGAGATCGATGAAACCCGGCGCCCGCCCGGCCCGCAGCGCCTCCGGATCGTAGGGCTCCCGCTCCACGGCCGCCTCGCAGCTCGGGCGGCCGGATTGCAGGACGCGGGGCGTCTCGCCCGCCCGACAGGGCCGCGCCTCCGCCGCCGTGATCGGGCCGGCGAGGGACAGGAGCACGAGCAGGAAAAGACGCTTCATCGGCGCAGCCTTGCGCTAGAGGAGCCCGAGCGCAACCAGCTCGCGCCGCATCGTCTCCGGAAGCACGCTCACATCGGCCGCCTCGCTCCCGAGGTCAGGCGGTGCGTCGTCGGGCTCGAGGTAGCGCCAACCCTGGAAGGGCCGGTAGGGCCGCGGCCGCACGGGCATCACGACCGGTTCGAGAACCAGCCTGCACCGCCCGATGCCCTCCCCGTCCGTGAACGGCCGGACGTCCAGCAGGCGCTGGCGGCAGGCGAGCTGTCCCTTGATGACCCAGTAGAGCGAACCGCCGTCGAGCAGCGCGTCGCCGCGCTTCGGCACCATGCGGGTGGTGTGGATGTGCTCGGTCGGTGAGCCGCCGGGCATCCGGCGACGCTCGACGATCCAGGCCTCGAGATCCTGGATCGAATCGCAGCCGACGCAGAGCTTGATGAGATGCAGGGCCATGCCCGCTTATGCGGCGGGCTCGCCTCTTCCGTCGAGCGGCGCGTGGTCGCGCGCTCGACCTTATCAACGGTTTCGGGACGGTGGATCAGCGGGCCGGGTCCACGACGTCGATCGCCGGGCGGTCGTTGCCGGCCGCCACCTCCTCGCGCCATTGGCCCTTCGCATCCTGGTAGAGGATGTATGCCACCTCGCCCGGAACGCGCTGCTCGGAGGCGACCGCCCGCGCCGCGCGCGCCGCGAGCTCATGCGTCGGAAAGGTTTCCGAGAAGACGTCGTCCAGCTTGTACGCCCAGCCGCCGTCATGCTCGACGATACGGTAGGTGACCTGTCCCATCTGCGTCCTTCTCCCGATCCACCGAAGAAAACCGGGAGCTTGGCGGCGCGGTTCCGATCAGGCCTCCGGCGCGAGCACCACGAGCCGTGCGCCCTGGGCCACCTGCGACCCGGCCTCGGCGAGGATCTCGGCCACGGTGCCGGCGCGTGGGCTGAGGAGCGCATGCTCCATCTTCATCGCCTCCACGATGGCGAGGCGCTGGCCCTTCTCGACCTGTTCGCCCGGCGCGACGAAGACCGCGACGAGCTTGCCGTGCATCGGTGCGTTGACGCTGTCGCCGCTGTCGAGATGCTCGAGGTCCACCGCGAAGGGGTCATAGGGCTGGACGAAGGTCTGCCGGCCCGCCCCGAGCACGTAGATGCCGTCGGGCGTCTCCGCATAGGTGCCCTCGGCCGAGGCGAGGCTGCCGCGGCGCGCCGTGACGGATCCCGCCGTGACGGCAAGTTCGCCGTCGGGCCAGGAGAGCGCCACATCAGTCCGGGCCCCGTCCACGACGAGCGGCAAGACCTGGCGCCTCTCCCCGACGAGCTGGAAGCCGTCGTTCACGTCCCACGGGGAGAGATGCTCGAACCGCGACTCGTGCGCCTTCTCGAGGAGACCCAGCTCACGCTCGAGCATCCGCAGCGCACCGAGTGCGACGGCCCCGTCCTCCGGCCCCCGCTCGACCGCGCCGAGCGTCTCGAGATTGCGATCGATGAAGCCCGTGTCGAACCGGCCGGAGCGGAACTCCGCCGCATCGCACAGCTCCCGGAGAAAGGCCGTGTTGCTCTTCGGCCCGGCCACCAGCGTGCGCCCGAGCGCCGCCGAGAGCCGGTCGAGCGCAGCGTCGCGGTCGGGCCCGTGCGCGATCACCTTCGCGATCATCGGATCGTAGAAGGGCGTGACCTCGTCGCCCGAGCGCACGCCCGTATCGATGCGGATCCCGGGCTCGTCGGGGAAGCGCAAGGCCCAGAGCTTGCCCGTGGAGGGAAGGAAGCCGTGCTCGGGATCCTCGGCATAGAGCCGCGCCTCGACCGAATGGCCGTCGATCCTGAGGTCTTCCTGGGTGAAGGGCAGCGGCTCGCCGGCCGCGACGCGCAGTTGCAGCTCGACCAGATCGAGCCCCGTGATCGCTTCCGTGACCGGGTGCTCGACCTGCAGCCGCGGGTTGATCTCCATGAAGAAGAAGCGGTCGGGCCTCAGCCCCTGCCGCGCATCGGCGATAAACTCGACCGTGCCCGCACCGACATAGCCGACGGAGCGCGCGGCCTCGACGGCCGCCTTGCCCATCGCCTCGCGCATCTCCGGCGTCATGCCCGGGGCCGGCGCCTGCTCGATCACCTTCTGGTGGCGGCGCTGGAGCGAGCAGTCGCGCTCGAAGAGGTGGACGACGTTGCCGTGGCTGTCGGCGAAGACCTGCACCTCGATGTGGCGGGGCGACAGGACGTATTTCTCCACGAGGACGCGGGGATCGCCGAAGGCTCCGGCCGCCTCGCGCTGCGCGCTTTCGAGCGCCGCCTCGAATTCGAGCTGCTTGTCGACGCGGCGCATGCCCTTGCCGCCGCCGCCTGCGACCGCCTTGATCAGGACCGGATAGCCGATCTCGTAGGCCTTCTGCCGCAGGAACTCGGGCTCCTGACGCGCGCCGTGATAGCCGGGCACGACCGGCACGCCGGCCTGGGCGACCAGCGCCTTGGCGGCATCCTTGAGCCCCATCGCCTTGATGGCGGAGGCGGGCGGGCCGACGAAGATGATGCCGGCCTCGGCGCAGGCTTCCGCGAATTCGGCGCGCTCGGAGAGAAACCCGTAGCCGGGATGGATGGCCTCGGCGCCGGACCGCTTGGCGGCCTCGATGATGCGGTCGATGCGCAGGTAGCTGTCGCGCGGCGCGGCGGGGCCGATCTCGTGAGCCTCGTCCGCCATCTCGACGAAGAGCGCGTTCCGGTCGGCCTCGGAATGGACTGCCACCGTGCGGATGCCCAGCCGCCTGGCGGTCCGGATGATGCGACAGGCGATCTCGCCGCGATTGGCGATGAGGACGGATGAGATCGGGGCCATGGGATCAATCCTGCGGACGCAGAGCGGGTACAGCA
>JAGTAM010000358.1 GCA_023422485.1 Pseudomonadota bacterium
CCGCGCGCCCGGGGGTGGGGGGCTGCCGAGGTGGCGGCGGCCCCTCTGGGGGGGCGCGGAGAGGATCGGGCCGGGCCCGTCGCGCTCGAAGCGGCATCGGCGGGGCCGATCCGGAGACGGGGCTGCACGGCCCTGCGGAAAGCCTTCGCGGCCGCCCTGGCCCGGCCGGTGCCCGAGGCAGCCCAGTCCCTGCGCCCGCTCCTGTTCCCTGCAGGGCCGGCCCGTGATCGCCCGGCGCTGGAAGCCTCCGCGCTGCCGCGATGATCGCTCGAGGCCCGCGCCCTCAATGCATCTGCCGTTCTCCGCTGCCGCGAAGGCGGCGGGCGAGTTCGTGACCGATCTCGACGGCCACCTCGTCGACGAGGCGGGCCAGCGGCGGATTGCGCAGGCCGGCGACCAGTCCCTTCATCGCGGCCGCATGGTCGGCGAGACGGTTGGCCTGCCGCTGGGCTAGGTCCGTTTCCGAGCCGACGGGGCGGCGCTCCTCCGTCAGATCGAAGGCGAGCCCCTGCGTCGTGCGCGCGCCGGTGCCGGGATCGCGGCGGCATCGCCCCATCAGGCGCAGCCAGCGCACGCCGCCGGGCCCTGGGCGCGTGCGGAACTCCGCCTCGAAGGGACGTCCATCCTCCCCCGCCGCCCTTAGCACGCTCTCCAAGCGGACGGCGTCCTCGGCCTCCACCGCCGCCAGCGCCAGCGTCAAGGGCGCTCCCGCCGCGGCGTTCTCGGGCACAGCCAGCAGCCGCGCCAGGATCGGCGACAGGGCAAACCGGTCGGAACCCGGATCATGAGCCCAGGCACCCAGACAGGCGGAACTCGCGAAGGCGGAAGGAAGGTCAGGTTCAAAAGCCGTCATCTCGGAACTTGGCACGTCGTCTCCGGGCACGAGCGGCCGCAACCGGCGGCACGAGAATGGGCCGCGACTTCACTCGACCAGGGCGGCGCTCGCAGCGAAGCCGGATCACGGACGCAACTTCAGGTGAATTCCTGCTCCGCGCCACCCTTAAGGTATGTTAATCCGTCCAGGCTGGGCGCGTAAAGAGCTGAGGTAGCATTATACGACTAAGCCAACCTCAGGTGAACACGTCGCGCAGGTCGGGGGCGCCCATCCTTTAACGGCCGGTTAACCATGATCGGCGAAATCCGGGATCTGGGCATCCCGGCATCACAGGACCGGACAGCCTGCAAAAAACCGAAAACGGTGGGGTGGCCGGCATGAAAGCGATCACGTTCGTCACGCAGAAGGGAGGCAGCGGCAAGAGCACCCTGTGCATCTCGCTCGCGGTTGCGGCGCAGGAGGCCGGACACGCCGTCTGCATCCTGGAAATGGACCGGCAGGCCACGATCACCGACTGGCTCGACCACCGCACCGCCGACGGCCCCGAGGTGGCGCAGATCGACGCCACGCAGATCGACCTCGTGATGGAGCGGCTGGCCGAGTCCTCCTACGATTACGTGTTCATCGACACCCCCGGCGTGGATTCCAACGGCACGCTCTCGGCGATCCGTGCAGCGGATCTGTGCATCATTCCCTGCCGGCCGACCCCCGCCGACCTGCGCGCCTTCAAGCCGACGCTCGCCGCCGTCTACCGCCTGGAGAAGAAGTTCGCCTTCGTCCTGAACCAGACCCCGCCGCGCTCCTACCGCATCCGCGACGCCGCCGACGGGCTCGCGGTGCTCGGCATCCTGCCCGACGTCAACATCGTGGCGCGCAACGACCATCAGGATGCCATCGGCGTCGGCCAGGGCGTCACCGAGTTCAATCCGAAGGGCCAGGCGGCGGGCGAGATCCGCCGGCTGTGGAGCTGGATCGAGCGCCGCATGCAGGCGGCGGTGCAGCGGCCGGCCAAGGTCACGGGCAAGGACGCGAGAAAGCATGTCAAGGCCGCCTAAGCTCGACCTCGCCTCGATCGTCGCTTCCGCCGGCCCGGCCGGCGGACCGCGCAAGGCCGGTGCCCGATCGGCTGCGAAGGCCAATGCGCCGACGGGCGCGGAGGTCGTCCGCCTCGACCTCGCGCCCTCGGATCCGGCCCCGGCCCGCGCCGGAACGCTGAAGGAGCGCGCCAAGCAGATGTCGGTCTATCTGGAACCGCCGGTCTACGACCAGTTGCGGGATCTGGCTTACGCCGAGCGCACCAAGATGCACGCCCTGATGCTCGAGGCGCTCGATCTGCTGTTCAAGCAGCGCGGCGCCCGCTCGATCGATCAGGTGCTGGGCGAGAACCCACGCTGAACCGCGCTCAGATCGGGCAGCGCGAAGGGCACGCTTAACGCCGCCTTCACGGCACGATGCACAATGGGGTGCGGAGGCCTCCGCACCCCGCCGGCCCGCCCCGACCAGGGGAGGGCAGAGGGCAAACGGTTGCCGGCCCTCCTTGCCGCTTCTCGGGTCGAGGCCTGTGCGCTGCTTCGGCCGAGTGAGGCAGGCCGGTCCACCGGAAGACACCGCGGTCTTTTCTCCGATGCCAGAACCGCTTGCGGGGCTTTGTTCGCGCGACGTGTCCGTTTCTGCGCTTGGGCCGCACGCCGTTCAGCCTTCCTTTACCGCGTCTGGACGATCCTCTGGGGACGGCCGGACGTCATCCGGCCGGAGTGAGGCGTGATCCCCTGAGACCCAGCTTTCCGCGGTCTCGCGGGAGCCTGTGGCGTAGGCGGGGAGCGGGCGGGCGACATGACCCATGTCATGCCACGGGATTTGGCGCGGGGCGGGAAGACCCCGGAGGATCCGGCGCGAAGTGCGCGGCCGGTCCTGCGGCCGGCCCTGCAGCTCCTGGCGGTCTGCGCGGTCGCGCTGACCACCGCCAACTGCGCCAACAATCCCGCCAAGCTCGCGGGCGCCGCCCCCTCGTCGGGGAGTGAGATCGACCCGAAATACGGCGTGAAGGCGAGCCGCCGCCTCTACAACGAGGGCGACGTGATCCCGAAGGGCGGCGGACGCCGCTT
>JAGTAM010000386.1 GCA_023422485.1 Pseudomonadota bacterium
GGCGGCGGCGCGGATCGTGGAGGCGATCGAGATCGCCGACGAGCTGATTGTCGGCTCGCCGGTCTACAAGGGCAGCTATGCGGGGTTGTTCAAGCACCTGATCGACTTCGTGGCGCCCGAAGCCCTCGTCGGCAAGCCGGTGGTGCTGACCGCGACCGGCGGCGGCCCGCGCCACGCGCTGGTGGTCGAGCATTCCCTGCGCCCGCTCTTCGGCTTCTTCTCGGCGCAGACCGCGCCGACCGCGGTCTATGCCGGCGATACCGAGATCAGCGAGGGCCGCGTCGCCGACGCGGTCGTGCGCGAACGCGTCGCCCAGGCCGCGGCCGAACTCGCCCGCCTCCTCGATGTCGTCCAGGGCGCCGCCCGATCCACCGCGGCTTCCGCGCCGCTCGCCACCGCCGCGCGCTGAGGCCTGCGATGCTCAACCGCCGCCTCGTCCTCGCGGCCGGCCTCGCCGCGGCCGGCCCCGTGCTCCCCCTCCGCCGCGCCCGCGCGAGCGAGCCGGGCGTGATCCGCATCGGCTACCAGAAGAACGGCATTCTGGCCGTCGCCCGGGAGCAGGCGGCGATCGAGGCCGCGCTGAAACCTCTGGGCGTGGCTGTGCGCTGGGTCGAGTTCTCGTTCGGGCCGCCGCTTCTGGAGGCGCTGAACCTCGGCGCGATCGATTTCGGCCAGACCGGCGACGCCCCGCCGATCTTCGCCCAGGCCGCGGGGGCCAACCTTGTCTATGCGGCGGCCCAGCCGAACGGCGGCTCGGGTTCGGCGATCCTCCTGCCGAAGGGCTCCCCCATCGCCTCGCTCGCCGAGCTCAAGGGCAAGCGGGTTGCCTTCGCCAAGGGATCGAGCGCGCACAACCTCATCGTCGCCGCACTGGAGAGGGCGGGCCTCACCTACCGCGACATCACCCCCGTCCTGCTGGCGCCGGCCGATGGCGCAGCGGCGTTCGCCGGCGGCACGATCGACGCCTGGACGGTGTGGGATCCCTACTTCGCCATCGCCGAGGAGGGGCAGGGCGCGCGCATCCTCGTGCAGGCCTCGGAGATCACCCCCACCAACAACTTCTTCCTGGCGAACCGCGCCTTCGCCGAGGAGCGGCCCGACGTGCTGAGGGCGGCCATCGCCGCGCTCGGCGCGGTCGCGATCTGGTGCGAGGGCAACCGCCCGAGCGTGGCGGCGAGCCTGTCGAAGATCACCGGCGTGCCGCTCGCTGCCACGCGCCGCGCCGTGGACCGTATCCGCTTCGTCATCGCACCGATGGATGCGGCAACGATCGCCGAGCAGCAGCGCATCGCCGACCGCTTTCACGCCATCGGCGTGATCCCCCGCCCGGTGCGGGTGTCCGACATCGTCTGGACGCCGGCCGAAACCCCGAACAAGCCCCAGAACAACGGGTGAGCCGAGCCATGGCCGATTCCGCCGCGATCCGATCGCTCCCCGGCCGCGCGCACCGCGCCGAGGCCGCCACACCGCAACGCAGGCCCCTGCGCCTGCCGACGGTGAAGCTCCTGCCCTGGCTCCTGCCGACCCTCGTCATCGCCGGCTGGCAGGCAGCGGCCTCGCTCGGGCTCGTCTCGACCCGGTTCATGCCGGCGCCGCTCGACGTCGCCGCCGCCGGCTGGCGCCTCGCGCAGACCGGGGAGCTCTGGGAAAACCTCTGGGTCAGCTTCGCCCGCGCGGCCGCCGGCTTCCTCATCGGCGGCGGCATCGGCCTGTTCTTCGGGCTCGCCAACGGACTGTCGCATCTGTCCGAAAAGCTCACCGACACCACGCTGCAGATGGTGCGCAACATCCCCCACCTGTCGCTGATCCCGCTGGTGATCCTGTGGTTCGGCATCGACGAGGGGGCCAAGCTGTTCCTCGTGGCGCTCGGCGTGTTCTTCCCCATCTACGCTAACACCCTGCACGGCATCCGCTCGGTCGATCCGCAGCTGATCGAGATGGGCCGGGTCTACGGCATGAACCGGCGCGAGCTGTTCTGGCGCGTGGTGCTGCCGGGCGCGCTGCCCTCGATCTTCGTCGGAATCCGCTACGCCCTCGGCATCATGTGGCTGACGCTTATCGTCGCCGAGACGATCTCGGCCAATTCCGGCCTCGGCTACATGGCGATGCAGGCCCGCGAGTTCATGCTGGTCGACGTCGTGGTGCTGGCGATCCTGATCTACGCCGCCCTGGGCAAGCTCGCCGACAGCCTGACGCGGGCGCTGGAACGCACCTGCCTCGCCTGGAACCCGGCCTACCGCAACGCCTGATTTTTTCTCCCGCGAGTGACCCCCATGTCCGCTGCCCTGCGCGTCGAGGACGCATCCGCGAGAGACCGCGACGCCGGCCTCGCCATCACCCTGCGCGGCCTCTCGAAAAGCTTCGACGGGGGCGCCCCCGTCATCCGCGGGCTCGACCTGCATATCCCGGCCGGCGAGTTCGTGGCCGTGGTCGGCCGCTCGGGCTGCGGCAAGAGCACCCTGCTGCGCCTGATCCTCGGCCTAGAGGAGCCGAGCGCCGGCCGCGTCGCCATCAGCGGCGACCGGTCGTCGAAAAGAATCATGTTCCAGGAGCCGCGGCTGCTGCCCTGGGCGCGGGTCGCCGACAACGTCGCGGTCGGGCTCGGGCGCGACA
>JAGTAM010000456.1 GCA_023422485.1 Pseudomonadota bacterium
GCCAAAGGAACAGCTCCGCTCCACTCCGACGGTCGAGCGGCTACCATATTCGGATAGATCATGCGCAAGGGAATGACTGTTTTCGCCGCTCTCGACGCGGCCTCACTCGCTACCACGTCGCTGGTGATGGTCGCGTCGAACGCGCTCGCGACCCCCGATAGTACGATGGCGGTCGAGAAGACGGTGGCAGTCACGCCCGTCGAGATCGCGCCGGTGGCTGCGATGCCGGCGGCCGAGACCTGCGTCCGTAAGGTCCGGGTGGTCTATTCCGGCTACGCGGCCCCGGCCGGCTGCGCGCGCTGAGCCGCAGCCCCCTTCAGACATTGCCGAGACAGCGCGCCCGCAAGCCCACCAGGATCCGCTCGAACACCTCCGGCCGGGCGAGGGCGCGGGCCAGCACCACCGCTCCCTGAATGCCGCCCACGGCCTCCTCGGCGAGGGCGGCAGCCACCTCCGGGTCGTGGCCGGCCCGCGCGAGGGCCCCGGCGAGCGCCGCGACCCAGCAGGCAAAGTAGTCCCGGAGGCGGCCGGCGAAGCGGTCGCGGGCATCGCTCAGGCTCAGGGCGCCGACGAGGCAGACCCGGCGGCCGGAGCGGAAATACGTGGCGGTCGTCGCGAACATCGTCGCCACGGCCGCCCTCGGATCATCCGCCTGCCGCAGCGGGCGGAAGACGTTGGTGTCGAACCAGTCGTCGATCTCGGCGAGCACAGCGGTCGCCATCTCCTCCTTTCCACCCGGAAAGAAGTGATAGAGGCTGCCCTTGCCGAGTCCCGTCGCCTTCGAGATCAGCGACAGGCTCGCCCCCTCGTAGCCGTGCTCGCGAAACACCTCCGCGAGCAGCGGCAGCACGTCGGACCGCTCGGCGACGGTGCGGGCCACGCTTACAGCCCCAGATCGCTCAAGGACGGGTGGTCGTCGGGCCGGCGGCCGAGGGGCCAGTGATACTTCCGGTCCGCCTCGGCAATCGGCAGGTCGTTGATGGAAGCGATGCGATGGCGCATCAGACCCGCCTCGTCGAATTCCCAATTCTCGTTGCCGTAGGAACGGAACCACTGCCCGCTATCGTCGCGCCACTCGTAGGCGAAGCGCACGGCGATGCGGTTGCCCTGGTGCGCCCAGACCTCCTTGATCAGCCGATACTCCAATTCCCGCGCCCATTTGCGCCGAAGGAAGGCGGCGATCGCCTCCCGCCCCTTCACGAATTCGGCGCGGTTCCGCCAGACGCTGTCGGGTGTGTAGGCGAGAGCGACACGGTCCGGGTCGCGGCTGTTCCAGGCATCCTCCGCCATGCGCGCCTTCTGCGCAGCGGTCTCGTCGGTGAAGGGCGGGAGCGGGGGGCGCGACATGGCGTGGCCTTTCTGTACTGATCGGTACGAACAAGACCGATCGGTACAGAAATCGACCTGCCTCCGCAAGCCGGCTTTTATGCTCCTGATGGAGGTCAGATCGAGGCACGGGAAATGGCCTGTCGCACGGCCAGTCATCCGGCGCGAAGCCGTGACGGATCGCAAGCCGCCCGTGCGAAGACAGGAACGCGCCTTACCTACAGTCCCAACCGCGCCCAGGCGGCGCGCTCCTCAACCGCTGCGATCAGCGCATCGGGAATTTCGGCCACCGTCTGACCGGGGCCGGCGCGGCGCAGCAGGCGGGCGAGCCAGGAACCGCGCGTCTCGGCCACGAGCCGCAGCTCGACCTTGTCACCGTAGCGGGCGCGCAGCGTGCTACGCAGGTCGCCGAGCCCGTCGACGAGACCGAGGTCGAGCGCTTGGCGCCCGGTCCAGACCGCACCGGTGAACAGGTCGCGGCTCGCATCGAGCTTCGGCCGGCGCTCGCGCACGAGACCGGTGAACAGGGCCTGCACGTCGGCCTGGATCTCCTTCAGCCGGGCGACGTCCTGCGGGTTCTCGGGCCGGAACGGATCGAGCATCGCCTTGGCCTCGCCCTGGGTGTGGACGCGGCGCTCGACGCCGAGGCGCTCGATCAGCCGGTCGAAGCCGAACCCGGCCGAGACCACCCCGATGGAGCCGACGAGCGAGGCGGGATCGGCGACGATCTCGTCAGCGGCGCAGGCGATCATGTAGCCGCCCGAGGCCGCAGCATCCTCCACGAAGGCGAAGACCTTGATCTCCTTCTCCGCGGCCAGCGCCCGGATGCGCCGGTAGATCAGGTGCGATTGCACCGGCGAGCCGCCGGGAGAATTGACGACCAGCGCCACCGCCGCGAGGCCCGGCATGGTGAAGGCGCGCTCCAGGCTCGGCGCCACCGTCCCGACGGACAGGCCCGGCCGGAACGGCGAGACGGTACCGATCACCCCGCTCAGGCGCACCACCGCGACCCGGGGAGGAGTCTGGCGGAAGCGGCGGGGCAGGAGGAAGCGCATCCAGGTCGGGACGGTCAGCGGCATGGCGGCTTCTTTTCGCGGCTTCTTTTCGAGGTCGCATGGGGCACCGCCCCCCGAGGCGGGCGGGTCGCACCTCCGTTAGCAGGACGCCGCCGGCCGATCCATCACGGCGGCATGCGGATCGAGAGCCACGAACGGGTTCCCCGTTCACGGGGCCGGCCAGGGGTCGCCCCGGTGCAGGGCCTCGGCCTCCGGCGTGAAGCGCCCGGCCTCGTCTTGGAGCACTAGGGCCGGCAGCAGGCGGAACGGGGCGCGGCTGCCCTTCACCGCCGCGATCAGCACACGGATCGCCGGCCGCTCGGCCCGTCCGTGAACGGGGCGGACGGCGCATTCGCCGAAGCGCCCGCGCAGGGCATCGAGGCAGGCGGGCAGGGCGTCGGCCCGGTGGATCAGGCCGAGCCGTCCGCCGGGGCGGAGCAGGTCGGCGCAGGTTCTGAGCCAGAGGTCGAGGCCGCCGGCCGCGAAGCTATGCGCCGCGGCCTTGAGCGGAACCGGGGCGGCGCGGTGCGCGCCGGCCTCGAAGAAGGGCGGATTGGTCAGCACGATGTCGGCGCTGTCCGGCGCCAGACCGGCTGCTCGACGCTGCGCCCCGGGCGCGAGGAGATCCGCCTCGATCACCGCCACACGCGCGTCGAGCCCGTTCGCCATCACATTTTCCCGAGCGAGGGCGGCGAGGCCGGGGTCGCGCTCGACCAGCACCACGCGGCCCCCCTCGGAGAGCCGCGCCGCCGCCAGCCCCACCGCACCGGTCCCCGCGCCGAGATCGTAGAGCGTCGAGCCGGGCGCGGGGGCGAGAAGCCCGGCGAGCAGCACGGCATCGGTGCCGGCACGGTGGGCACCGCGGGCCGGCTGGCGCAGCCTCAGGCGGCCGCCGAGGAAGGCATCCGGCTCTGTATCCATTGGGCGTTCGCTCAGTGCTCGTCGCGCAGTTCGGCGGACAGGCCGGCATCGGCCAGGATGCGGCGGGCCTGTCGCGCATGGTCGTCGGGCACCAGCAGGCGCCGGCCGAACGCGCCGATCGATCCTTCGAGCGCGCTCATGTGCTCGTCGGCGACGAAGAGCGGAACGCCCGCCTCTTCGAGCAGCGAGCGCGCGAAGCCGATCAGGACGATGTCGTTGCTGCGGATCAGTTCCGTCACGGCCTCAAACCCTTCCTGCCACCTCCCGGCGAGCGGGACGGCGGTCTGTGGCTGGTAACATTGTCCACGTTCTTGCGCAGCCATGCGGCACGACCGCGTGTTGCCCTGCCGCCGGCCCCGTGCGACAGGGGCAGCCGCGGGGCAGGGGTTCCGGCAGGGTGCCGGTCGAGAGTTTTCCGGAGGCATCGCGCTTTGGGCGTCGTCGTTACCCTCGATGAAGGCCGCTCCGATCCGGAGGCCAGCCTCACCGA
>JAGTAM010000467.1 GCA_023422485.1 Pseudomonadota bacterium
GTGCCAGCCTGAACCGTCGGAGGCACCGCCGGCCCGGCGGCCCGGCGCGCGGTGGCGAAGGCCGTGTCGAGGGTGCTGAGCGTCGCGTCCTGATGAGCGCGAAAGCCGAGGAAGGCGGCGAGGAGGAGCAGGGCCGCGCCCGCCCCGAGCGCGAGGTTGCCCCGGCCTGGCCCGACGAGGCCCCGAAGGGAGCGGTGCCCCCCGCTCAGGAGATCGACCGGCAGGGTGCGCGCCTCGTCGTCGCCGACCGTGACCGGGCCGGCGGTGATGCCGGCCTCTGCCAAGGCGGCGAGGAGCGGATCGAGCCGCCCCCGCTTGATCACGACGTGCCGGACACGAAGCATCCGTCCCGGCACGTCCTCGCTCTCGACATACCAGTCGCTGTGCACGCTCTCCGGCTTGAAGGGCGTGGCCGCCTCGAGTTCCTGCGCCAGCACCGCGCGCATCCGCGGCAGGGCGGCGCTCGGCAGGCTGAGCGAGCGGATGAAACAGAGGGCGGGATCGAGCAGGACCTTGGCGCTGACCCCCGCCTGAGCCCCCCGGATCGCCCTCAGGCGCGCGGAAAAATCCTCGGCGCCCGGATCGAGCCGGTGCGTGCGGGGCTCCGCCTCGCGCCGGTCGATCACCGCCACGTCGGTCGCGCCGGGGGCGCCGAGCCGGATCGTCAGGGGCGCGTCCTCGCGGTCGGTCCGGATCTCGCCGAGGCCGAGCCAATGCGCCGTGGTGTCGAAGCCTTCGCGCAGGGCCGTGCGCCCGGCCATGCCGAGCGGGGAGGGGCCGCGTCCCGGCGCGGGGGCTTCGATGGCACTCACGGATCGGACGGTCCCGGAAGGCTGGCCGCGAGAGGACTTGTTAAGACGGGCGGTGTTTACGTCGGCTTAAAGGACCCGCCTTCGGCGCGGGCTCGGGACGGCGGGCATCTCGGGCGCGTTCGAGCGGGGCCGGGGGCCGCACCATGCTGAGCGTCTGGGGTTCGAAGAGCCGTCCGCGGCGGATCCGGCCCGACCAGCGCGGCCTGAGCCGGGACCGCCGCGACACCGCCCGCGCCTTCGTCGAGGCGCTCGCCGCGACAAACCTCCTCGACCCGGCCGGACACGAGCGCGCGCTCGCCGCCCTCGACCTGCCGGGCAAGCGGCCGCCGCCGGTGCTGCTCGCCGAACTCGGCCTCGTCCACGAAGCCGCCCTGGTCGCCGCCCTCTCGGAGGCGACCGGCCTCGACGTGCTGCAGGAAGCGGACCTTCCCCCTGCGCCGGTCCTGCCCGAGCTGATCGGCGCCGATTACTGCGCCCGCGCCCGCGTGCTGCCGCTCGCCGCGACGCCCGGCCGCCTCGTCGTCGCCCTGGTCGATGCGTTCGATCCGGACATTCCGGCGGCCCTGGCGCATCTGACCGACCGCACCGTCGAATGCCGCCTCGTCGGCCCCGGCAGCTTCGAGCGGGCCCACCGCGCCCTCTACGGCGATATGGCCTCGGAGGAGGACGGCGGTGCCCTCGACGACGACCTCGCCCGCCTCGCCGACGTGGCGAGCCAAGCCCCGATCGTGCGCCTCTCCGCGAGGCTCGTGCGCAAGGCCTTCGAATTGTCGGCCTCCGACATCCACTTGGAGGCGGAGGAGGCCGACATGCGGGTGCGCTACCGCGTCGACGGCGTGCTGGTCGAGGCCGAGCGGCTGGCCAAATCGATGCAGCTCGCGCTGACCACCCGCATCAAGATCCAGGCCGGGCTCAACATCGCCGAGCGGCGCCTGCCGCAGGACGGGCGCATGAAGGCACCCGACCGCGGCCATGAGGTCGACATCCGCGTCTCGACCCTGCCCACCGCCCATGGCGAGAGCGTGGTGCTGCGCATCCTCGACGGGTCGCGCCGGGTCGAGGATTTCGCTTCCCTCGGCTTCGATGCGCCGGCGATCAATCGGATCGAGGCGATGACGAGCCGCCCCAACGGCCTCGTCCTCGTCACCGGGCCGACCGGCTCAGGCAAGACCACGACGCTCTACGCGGCGCTCCGGCGCATCAACGGGCCGCATCTCAAGGTCGTCACGGTGGAGGACCCGGTCGAGTACCGGATGGCCGGCGTCAATCAGGTGCAGGCCCATCCCGGCATCGGCCTCGACTTCGCCGCAGCCCTCCGCTCGATCCTGCGCCAGGACCCGGACGTGGTGATGGTCGGCGAGATCCGCGACGGCGAGACCGCCCGCATCGCGGTGCAGGCCTCGCTGACCGGCCACCTCGTGGTCTCGACGCTGCACACCAACTCCGCCCCCGCCACCATTACCCGACTGATGGATATGGGCGTCGAGCCCTACCTCATCGCCGCGACGCTCAACGGCGTCGTCGCCCAGCGCCTCGTGCGCCGGCTCTGCGCCGCCTGCGCGAGCCCCGCGCCCGCCACCGATCAGGAGCGCCTGCGCCTCGGGGTCGAGCCGGGCCGGCCCTTGAGCCTCACGCGGGCCTGCGGCTGCCCGGCCTGCAACGGCACCGGCTATCGCGGGCGGATGGTCGTGTCCGAGATCATGCCGCTCGACGGCGCGTTGCGCGGGTTGATCGCTGCGGGAGCCGGGGAGGGGGCCATCGCCGCGCATGCCCGCGCCGCCGGGATGGCGAGCCTCGTCGAGAGCGGCCGGGCGCGGGTGATCGCGGGCGACACCACCCTCGACGAGATCGCCCGCGTGCTGGAGGGCCAGATCTGATGCCGCGCTTCGCCTACCAGGCCTATGCCGCCGACGGCAGCGCCCGCGCGGGCCGGAGCGCGGCCGACAGCCGCCAGGGCGCGGTGGCGCAGTTGCGGGCCGACGGGCTCCAGGTCTTCGCCATCGAGCCCGCCGTCGCCTCGGCCTCGATCTGGACCCGCGACCTGTTCGGGCGCGACCGGGTCAACGACGCGGCGCGGCTCGCCTTCCTGCGGGAATTCGGCACCCTGATCGGGGCCGGGCTCACCGTCGACCGGGCGCTGCGGCTCGTCGAGCGGCAGGCCTCGGCCGCGCTCAAACCCGTGCTGGCCGACATCCTGGAACGGGTCATCGCCGGCGCCTCGCTGTCGCGGGCGATGGCGGCGCATCCGCAGGCCTTCTCCCGCGACATGGTCGACATCGTGCGGGCCGGCGAGGCGACCGGCACGCTCGAGGCGGTGATCGGCTCGCTCACCGGCTCGATCGAGCGACGCGACGCGGTGCGCCGTCACCTCATCTCGGCGATGGTCTACCCGGCCCTGCTGGTGCTGATGGCGATCGGCACGTTGGTCATGATCGTCGTCGTGCTTGTGCCGGCGCTGACGCCGCTGTTCGAGGGCAGCGGCCGCCCGCCGCCCTTCGCCATCCGCGCCGCCGCGGCTTTGGGCGACGCGATCAGTGCCGGCTGGCCGGTGATGCTCGGCGGGGCCGCCCTCGTCGGCCTCGGTCTCGCCCGGATCTGGCGGGAGCCGGCCTTCGCCGCCGCCCGCGGGCGGCTCGCTCTGCGCCTGCCGCTGGTGCGCGAGATTGTTGTGGGAATCGAGCTCGGGCGCATCTGCCGGGTGCTCGGAACCCTGCTCTGCGCCGAGGTGCCGATCCCGGACGCGGTGGCCGCGACCCGCCCGCTCGCGGGCAACCGCGTGTTCCGCACCGCCCTCGACGAGGCCGGCCGCCGGTTGACCGAGGGCGGCAGCCTCGCCTCGGGCCTCGCTAGCCTGAAGCCGCACGCACCCTCGACGCTCAACCTCATCGCCAGCGGCGAGCAGGTGAACCGCCTCGGACCCGTCCTGCTCCACGCCGCCGAGATGCACGAGACCCAGACGCGCCAGCGCATCGACCGCCTGCTCGCCCTCCTCACCCCGCTGGTCACCGTGACCATCGGCGGCCTGATCGGCGGCCTGATCCTCTCGGTCATGGGCGCGATCATGAGCGTCGGCCAGCTCGTGCAGTGATCCGGGACCGCCCCGGCGAAGTCCTCAGCCGGGGGCTCCGGCCCACAGCACCGCGTGCAGCCCGAGGGCCAGGAACGGCCCGAAGGGCAGGCGGAACGCCAGGCCCACCCGCTTTCCGGCCAGTGCGGCGAGGGCGAGCATCGCCAGCGCGCTGGTGCTGGCGACGAGGAGCAGCAGCGGCAGGCCGGCGAGCCCGGTCCAGGCGGTGGCGGCGGCGATGAACTTCACGTCGCCCAAGCCCAGCCCCGTGCGCCCGCGCAGGCGGGCATAGGCGGCGCGCAAGGCCCAGAGCAGCAGGAACGCGCAGGCGGCCTGAAGCAGGCTCGCCCCGGCCGTCGTCAGCGCCGGACTGTGGAGCGCGGAGAACCCGACCCCGAGGACGAGCAGCGCGAGGTTCAGCCCGTCGGGAATGATGCGGCGGCGCAGGTCGATCAGGCTCACCGCGAGGGTGAGCGGCAGCGGCAGCAGCGCCGCGACGGCCGGGTCGCCGAAATCCATGGTCTCAGATCGAGCTCAGCCGCGCCCTGAAGGCGGCCATCCGGCTCTCGCGCACGCAGGTCATTCCCAGCGGAACCGCCCGCATCGGATGCGGCACGACGGCTTCCCTATCGTCGCGGTCGGACGCGCGCAGAGCCACGGCCGATAACGCAAGCGGGGCGGCGGATTGAGGAGCGGCGGGGAAGGCTCCCGGCGGTGCCGTGTCCGGGCGAGACCGGCCGATCCGGGCGCGGATGCGGCGAAGCGCGGGCCATGACGGGACGGCGGAGACGGGGGCCTCCTCGGCGGCGTCGATCCGCGCATCGAGGCTGCGACGACGCAGGAACTGCCAGAAGGCGTAGGCTGCGAGCCCGGCGGCGACCATGGCGGCAAGCCACAGCGCCAGCAGGAGGCCCGCCGCGACGCCCCCGTTCAGCTCGCGCATCAGGCCCAGGGCGAAGGCCGTGTACCACGAGACGCCCGAGACCGCCCCGGAGATCAGGAAGACCCCGGTGCGCAGGCGCGACACGCCGTCGAACATCGGCCGGCTCACGTCGCGCAGCACGCCCGGCAGGACGAGGGCATGGATCAGCCATCCGTTCAGCGTCAGCACCGCGACCACCGTGACCTTGGCGACGATCTTCGGGTTCGAGAGTTTTTCTGGCGCCTCGAGCGCGTAGATGGCCAGGAATCCGAGGCCGGACACCCACAGCAGGGCGAGCCCGACGCTCACCACCTTGCTGACGAACAGGAAGGTGCGCGCGATCTCGTTCGGCAGGCCGCCCCAGCGCATCCAGCGCAGGATCCAGAAATCGAGCATCGTCGCCCCGC
>JAGTAM010000153.1 GCA_023422485.1 Pseudomonadota bacterium
GGAGCGGGCACGCCGGGAAATGGTGGTGGAGTCAGTCATGGCTCACCTCTTGTCGGACCAGCCGCCAAGGGCCGGTCGCGGGTGAGCCGGATCAGACGATCAGGCGCAGATCACGCGGGTGGCCGAAGGCGGCGTGGTCGATCGACTACTGTCGTCGGGCATGGGGGTCGGAAGTTCCTGTGGGGCCGCTCATAGCGCACACAGCGGCGATGGGCATACAACGCGCGCTTGCCGGAAGAGTTCGATTCGGTCAAGCCCGAACCGGGATGCGCGCTGTGAATGGACGCAGGCGTCGCATCGCGATCTCACCCGCGGGCCCGCCACCGAGCGGGCAGCCCGCCGAGCGTTAAGAAACCATGTCGGAATCCATGTCAGACGTTACACCGAACGGCAGGATTGCCTGGACCCAGGACGGGATCTCCGAGGTGCCCCTGCAGCGCTTCACCGGCCGGGTCGGTGCGATCGAGGTTGCCACCGTCGAGTTCGACGGATCGAACCGCCTCTGGACTTGGTGGAGTCCGCTCTCCGAGGACATTTGGGGCCACGCCAAGGACGCAGACGGAGCCAGGCAAGCCGCCGAAGTTTGGCTTCGCGAATGGCTGGAGAACTTCCGGCCCTTCTTCGAAGCCGGCCGCTGACGCGATCACGCGGCCGCGGAGGCCGTATCCCGGCAGCGCCACATGTAGCGGGCCAGAATCGAGCGGTAGGGCGCGAAGCGGGCGGCCGTCTCGACCGTGTCGTCGCGGTCCGTGAGACGCCGCAGGACACCGACGGCGGCCACGTCGCCGACGGGCCAGATGTCAGAGTCGAGAAAGTGGAAGATGCCGGCCATGTCGGCGGTCCAGGGGCCGACGCCGCGGATGCGGCACAGCACGGCCGAGCGCTCGGCATGCGGGAGCGCGGCGAGATCTGCACCGAGCAATCCGGCTTCCTCCGCTTCGCGGATGGCCTGCAGCGCGCGCACTTTGTTCGCCGAGACGCCGCAGCCGCGCAGCAATTCCTCGTAACCCGGTACGAAGAAATCGCGCGGCGCGACGGCTTGCGCGGCGGCTGTCGCCTCGACGCGTGTCCAGATTGAAAGAGCGGCCTTCGTCGAGAGCTGCTGGTTGACGACCTCGACGAACAGGCGCTCGGCGAGGCTCACGTGGGATGGCGGCGCGATCTCGATCATGCCCACAGCCGCGATCGCGGCTCGCAGCGGCTCCGAGATCGTGGCGGCCGTGCCGATCAGCCGGTCATAGATCGTAGCGTCGAGCATCCGTCCCCCGGTCGAGATGACAGGGTGAAAAACACCCGGACGCGCTCTCCTGTGCAAGTCCGATCATTGTTCCGCTCCAGCCCGATCCCGAGACATTCCGGGCAAGGCGTCGGAGCTTTGGTGCAATGCGGCGGCGAATCCGGCTTGACGCACGTTTCAAACGGCAGGATATTTCTCGAAAGGAAGCCGGAATTCCTTGCAAGAACGATTCTCCGGGAGGAGATGTGCCATGCAGGATGCGCGCGCCGCAGCCATGTTCGGTCGGGATCGAGCGGCTGCCATCTTCGCCGTCGGGATGGTCTGGCTCGTCTACGCCTTCACCTTCTGGACCATGCGGCAGGCCTGCGATGCCTGCGGGGTGACGTATCTCGTCCTCGGGGTCGGCACCTGCGTCGTGCTGCTCAACACGGCGGCGATCGCGGCCATGATCCGGCATTACCGCGAGGATCGCGACGCGATCTACGGCACGGACCTCTACTATCTCGATCGCCTTCGGGAGATGCGCCGGGCGGGAGCGGTCTGATATGGCTGGCCGCACGCCTTACGAGCCGCCGGTTCAGTCCGTCATCGGTCAGATCGTCGATGCCGTGCTGATGCTGGTTCTCGTCTTCATCACCCTCTACCTGCCCCTCCTGTTCAAGCTCGCCGGCGGCGGTACCACGACGACCGCGATGTCGAACCCGACCTGGGAGGCGCTCGGCCAGAACCCGACCATGGCGGGCCAGTGGGAGAAGCTCGGCTTCACGCCGGAGAAGGCGGCCGGGATCATCGGCACGCGGTTCGACTACGCCTTCAACTGGGGCCTCGTGGCGCTCACCGCCGCGATCATCGTCGGCTACTTCATCTTCATGTTCCGGTACTCGGACCGCGAGTACCGCGAAGTCATCGCCGAGCGTTTCGACGGCGCGCCGAAGGCCTGAACCCGAACGGTCCGCCGCTCGATCCGCCTTCCCAAGCTGCCGAGATCGTCTGCCGCATCATCCAGCAGATCGGGGGAACACATCATGGTGTCCGTGATGAATTGGGCCGCCTGGGCGGCCGCGACCGCCCTCGCCCTCTGGATGGGGTTCGACCTCCTGCGCACCAACCGAACTTACGACGAGAACTACCTCCTCTCCTCCGAGGAGGGTGAGATCGTCGATTCCGAGGTTGGCGAGACGGCGGCGAGGTCGTGATGACAACAGGCCAACCGATCGCCGAGCGGGTTGCCGCTCAGCCGCCCGCCGAGGCGAACGCGGCCCCGGCGCCGACCACGCCCCGGAAGGTCGCCCTGCTGCGCGTCCTCGGTCCAGGCCATGTCTGGGCGCTCGGCGTCGGCATCGTCCTCGTCGGCGAATTCATGGGCTGGAACTTCGCCGTGGGCAAGGGCGGCGCTGTCGCGGCTCTGGCGGCGTGTTGGCTGGCCGGCATCCTCTACACCTGTGTCGCGATGATCGATTCCGAGATCACCTCGACGGTCGCCGCCGCCGGCGGCCAGTACGCCCAGGCCAAACACATCATCGGGCCGCTCGCCGCCTTCAATGTCGGCCTCTACCTCGTCATGGCCTACACCATGCTCGAGGTGTCGAACGCCATCGTCGCGGGCGACTTGATCGAGGCCTTCGCACAGAGCCTCGGGCTCGAAGGGGCGGTCGACAAGCGCGCCTTCATGGTGCTGACCGTCGTGGCACTCGCCTTCCTCAACTATCGCGGCGTGCTCGCCACGCTGACGCTCAACCTCGTCATCACCTCGGCCGCCTTTGCCGCGATCGTCGTGCTGTTCGTCGCAACCCAGCCCTGGGCCCCCGGTGCGGTGCTTCAGCACGAGGCGCTGCTGGGCGCCCTGCCCTACGGCTCGCTCGGCATCCTCGCGGCGATGCATTTCGGGCTGTGGTTCTATCTCGGCATCGAGGGCACGACCCAGGCCGCCGAGGAGGTCCGCTCACCGGCCCGCGCCCTGCCGCTCGGCACGATGACCGGCATGATGACCCTGCTCATCGCCGCCACGCTGACGTGGTACGTCTGCTCCGGCCTGATGCCTTGGGAATATCTCGGCCAGGCGGTGACGCCGCTCTACGACGCGGCCCGTCTCACCGGCAGCCGCTGGTTGGAGCTGTTTCTGTTCCTCGGCACGCTGTTCGCCACCATCGCCTCGGCCAACGGCTGCATCAACGACGCCTCGCGCGCATGGTTCGCCATGGGCCGGGACCGCTACATGCCGGTCTGGTTCGGTGCCGTTCACCCGACCTACCACACGCCGTATCGCGCCATCGTCTTCTTCGTGCCGATCGCGATCCTGTTCGCCGTCTCGACCCCGCTTGACCAGACCATCACCTTCTCGATCCTGTCGGGGCTGCTCGGCTACACGCTGATGGCGCTGTCGATCGTGCTCTTCCGCCGCAAATGGCCGCTCGGTTCGATCCAGCGCGGCTACGTGCATCCGCTCCACCCGCTGCCGGCCGTGCTGCTGCTCGTCCTGTGCGTGGTCACCTACCTCGCGGTTTTCCTCGGCTACGGCACGCAGCTTCTGGCGATGATGGCCTTCTACATCACCGCCTCGGCCTGGTTCGTCCTGCACCGCTACAAGTATGTCCGCCGCGGCGACCAGTTCACCATGCCCTGGCCGAAGCCCCGCGGCTATTGAGGGCGCGGCGATGTTGATCGGCCTGAGCCTCCTGATCCTCCTGTCGAGCGCCGTGGTCTGCCTGCGCCAGCATCGGCGGGAGGCGGCGTGGCGGGGTGGCCTCCTCGACGATTGTACCGGACACGTCGCGACGCCGCGCCTCGGGCGCGACCGGGCCGGCTTCGCGACCCTGCGCGGCCGCCTCGGGCCGGCCGCAATCGATGTC
>JAGTAM010000539.1 GCA_023422485.1 Pseudomonadota bacterium
GGCCTCGCTGGCGAGCAAGCTCTCCAACGTCGCGGTCAAGGCGGCGCTCGCGCCCGTGAAGACGGGCGTGACGAGCCTCGTCAACAGCCTGCTGAGCGCGGCCTCCGGGGCCGGCGGCACCACGGCTCTGGCCCGGGGCGGCCTCGTTGCGGATGGGCGGATCGTGCCGTTCCGCCTCGGGGGCGTCTTCGATGGAGGGCGCGTCCGCCCCTGCGCGGCCGGCGGCGTCGTCGCGGCGCCGACCTATTTTCCGCTTGCCGGCCCGGAGGGCGGCACCGGCCTGATGGGCGAGGCCGGGCCGGAGGCGATCCTGCCGCTCCGACGCGGCAGCGACGGCCGCCTCGGTGTCGCCGCCGGCGGGGCCGCGCGGCCGGTTTCCGTCACCGTCAACATCGCCACGCCGGACATCGAGGGCTTCCGCCGCTCCGAGGCCCAGGTCGCCGCCCGCCTCGCCCGCGCCGTGGCCCGCGGTCGACGAGCGCTCTGAGGAGCACCGCGATGCCATCCGACTTCCCCGAAGTCCGCTTTCCCCTCGACGGCTCGTTGCGCAGCAGCGGCGGCCCGGGGCGGCGCACCGAGATCGTCACGCTGGCGTCGGGCCGAGAGCACCGCAACAGCCGCTGGGCGGATTCGCGCCGCCGCTACGATGCCGGGCTCGGCATCCGCACCCTTGATGCGCTGCACGCGGTGCTCGGCTTCTTCGAGGAGCGGCGCGGGCGGCTCTACGGCTTCCGCTACCGCGACCGGATCGATCACCGCTCCGGCCCGCCCTCGCGACCCATCGCGCCGACCGACCAGCGGATCGGCACCGGCGACGGCACGACCCGCGTCTTCGATCTCGCCAAGACCTATGGAAACGGGCCGGAGGCCTACCGCCGGACGATTCACAAGCCGGTGGCCGGCAGCGTGCGCGTGGCGGTGAACGGCGTCGAAGTGGCGGCCCAGACAGTTTCGGTCGATCCGACGACGGGGCGGGCCACCTTCGCCGCGGACGCGGTGCCGCCCATGGGCGCCGCCGTCACCGCCGATTTCGAGTTCGACGTGCCGGTCCGCTTCGACACCGACGAACTCACCGTCGACCTCGCCGCCTTCACCGCCGGCGAGGTGCCGCGGATCCCGCTGATCGAGATCGTGCCCTGAAGGGGAAAGCCGATGCGCGCCGTCCCGCCCCGCCTTGCGGCCCGCCTGGAGGGCGGCGCGACGACGCTCTGCCGCTGCTGGGCCCTGCGCCGCCGCGACGGCCTCGTCCTCGGCTTCACCGACCACGACCGCGATCTCGTCCTCGGTGATGTGACCTACGCCGCCCGCAGCGGGCTGGAGGCGGCCGAGGCGAGTGCGGAACTCGGCTTTGCCATCGGTGGCGGCGAGGTGGCCGGCGCCCTGACCTCGGCCGGACTCACGGAGGTCGACGTGGCGGCGGGGCTTTACGACGGGGCCGGGATCGAGACCTGGCTCGTCGATTGGGCCGATCCCGAGGCGCGCCTGCTCCTCGACGTGGCCACCCTGGGTGAGATCCGCCGGGAGGGCGGCGCCTTCGTGGCCGAGCTGCGCGGGTTGATGCACCGGCTCGATGTCACGGTCGGGCGCAGCTTCCGCGCCGCCTGCGACGCCGATCTCGGCGATGCCCGCTGCCGCGTCGATCTGAGCGATCCCCGCTTCCGTGCCACCGGCACGGTGCGGGCCGTACCCGAGCCCGGCCGGCTCGCCGTCGCGCTGGCCGCGAGCTTTCCCGCGGGCTGGTTCTCCGGCGGGCGTCTCACCTGGGAAGCCGGGGCCAATGCCGGACACGCCGCCGACCTGCGGGGCCACGATCGTGACAGCCAGAGCGTGAGCCTCGACCTGTGGGACCCGCCGCCGCACCCGGCCGCACCGGACGACGCCTTCACCCTCGTTGCCGGTTGCGACAAGAGCCTCGCCGCCTGCCGCGGCAAGTTCGCTAACGCCCTCAATTTCCAGGGGTTTCCGCACATGCCCGGCAACGATTTCGTGCTGCGCGCCGGTCCCGAGCCCGGAGCCCGCCTCGACGGCTCCAGCCTGTTCCGGTGAGGCGACCATGGATGAGGACGTGTCGCCGCTGTCTGAGCGGATCGTGGCGGAGGCCCGCGCCTGGGCCGGAACACCGTACCGGCATCAAGCCTCGCTGAAAGGCGTCGGCTGCGATTGTCTGGGCCTGTTGCGCGGGGTCTGGCGCGGGGTGCTCGGCCCCGAACCCGAAGAGGCCCCGCCCTACGCCGCCTCCTGGGCCGAATCGGCGCTTGCCGGCAGCGATCCGCTGCTCGACGCCGCGCGCCGGCACCTCGTGCCGATTGCGGAATCGCTGACCGTCTATCGGCCCCGCGCCGGTGACGTCCTGCTCTTCGCTTTCCGCGCACATTTGCCGGCAAAACATTGCGCCATCGCCACTGGGCCAGCGGCGATGATCCATGCCCATGACGGTGCTTCGGTGACGGAAGTCGCGCTGACGCCCTGGTGGCGGCGCCACCTCGCCTACGCCTTCCGCTTTCCCGATCCGCCCTGACCCGATCGCCCCGACACTCGCGCCCGCCGGAGGCCACGTCATGACCACGCTCGTCCTGCAAACCGCCGGCGAGGCGGTGGGCAACGCGCTCGGCGGTCCCATCGGCGGGATGATCGGGCGCGTGGCCGGCGCGGCTGGGGGGGCGGCGCTCGACGACGCCCTGTTCGGCGCTGGCACGAGCCCGCGCTTCGTCGAGGGTCCGCGGCTCTCCGAACTCGGCGGCCTCGCCTCCACCGAGGGCGCGCCGGTGCCGCGGGTCTACGGCCGCGCCCGCATCGGCGGCACCCTGATCTGGGCGACGCGTCCGCTCGAGGTCGCCAATACCACGGTGCAGCGCTCCGCCTCCGGCTCGAAGGGAGGAACGGGCGGGCAGAAGACGGTGCGCACCGCCTACACCACCTTCATCGATCTCGCGGTCGGGCTCTGCGCGGGCGAGATCGCCCTGGTGCGCCGGGTCTGGGCGGATGGCAGCGAGCTCGACCTGACGGCGCTCAATGTCCGGGTTCATACCGGCTCGGCGCTGCAGGCGCCCGACCCGCTCATCGTCGCCAAGGAGGGCGCGGACAACGCGCCGGCCTATCGGGGGCTCGCCTACATCGTGTTCGAGCGGCTGCCGCTCGCCGCCTTCGGCAACCGCATCCCGCAATTCGCCTTCGAGGTGATCCGCCCGGTCGCGGGATTGGCCGCCAAGATCCGCGCGGTCTGCCTGATCCCCGGATCCACCGAGTTCGGCCTCGACCCCATCGCCGTCAGCGAGGATGCGGGATTTGGCGTTACAAAGCCGGCTAATCGGTTTCAGTTCCAAGGCGCGAGCGACGTCGTCGCCTCCCTCGACGCGCTCCAGGCCCTGTGCCCGCGGCTCGAACGGGTCTCGGTGGTGACGAGCTGGTTCGGCGACGATCTGCGCGCCGGGCATTGCACCGTGACGCCGCGAATCGATTCCGTGGCGAAGGCGACGACTGGCGACCCCTGGGCCGTCGCCGGGCTGAGG
>JAGTAM010000161.1 GCA_023422485.1 Pseudomonadota bacterium
GGATTTGGGAATTGCTCGCGCCGGCTGCCGAGGCGCTGGAGCCGGACCATCCGCTGGCGGCGAGCGTGCTCTACCGCGCGCTCATCGACGACATCCTGGATCGCGGCCGCTCACCCGCCTACGGCCACGGCGCGCGCCACCTGACGCGCCTCGGCGCCTTGGCGCGGGACCTGGCGCCGGGCGACCTCGCGCCGAGCCACGCGGATTACGTGGCGCAGCTTCGCAAGGCGCACGGACGCAAGAGCGGGTTCTGGTCCCAGGTGGCGGGGTGAGACCGAATCCGGTTGATCGCTTCGGTTTCTGCCCGGCGCCGTCATCGCGAGGCGAAGCCGAAGCGATCCAGATCTCGACATCTTCGGAAAGTGCGGAGCCCTGGATTGCCACGGCTTCGCCTCGCAATGACGAAGAGACGCCGAAGCGATGAAGCGGAAACCGTATCAGACCGAAGCCGATTGAGGGACTCGGTGTCGCCTCCGCCATGGCGAGAAGATTCCAGCCGATCCCTACGACTCGATTGCTTCGACTCGATCCGGATAGAACGCGACATGGCCGCGGATGCGGGCGACCGCCGGAAACGGATTCTCGTAGGACCACGCCGCCGCCGCGCCGGATGCTCCGCCGGCTGGGAGATCGAAATAGACGGCCTCGCCCTTGTAGGGACAGAAGCTCCGCCGTGAATTGGGGACGAGCACGCCCGCGGCGATATCTTCGCGGGGAATGTACAGAACGGGCGCGTAGCCGGCTTCCCGTAGTTCCAGTGCCCGCCGCGTTTCGGCGATCATGCGCCCGTCGAGGCGAACCCGCACGGGACCGGGATGGGGCGTGATGGTGATCGGATGGGCGGGGCCGGGTTCCTTCATGACGGCTCCCCATCAACCGGCAGCCGGTGCTCGGTGGCGCCGAGGGCGTCGGCGAGCCGCGTCTTCGCGCTGCCGGGCCGCAGCGGCTTCTGCTGACTTTCGTGCGGCGCCCAGCCGGACAGCCACAGGATCTCGAAGGTCGCCCGCAGCCGCCCATCGGGATCGGAGAAGCGCTCGGCGTAGATCGCGGCGGCCCGCATCAGCGTTGCCCGCCGCAGCGGCGTGCGGCGGCGATCGTGCAGGGCGTTGGTCAGGCCCATGGCCCGCAGGTCGCGCATCAGCGAGAACGGATCGCCGTAGCGTACGGTGACCGTCTCCGCATCGACCACCGGCAGGGCAAACCCCGCCCGCTGCAGCAGACCGCCCAGGTCGCGCAATTCGGCGAAGGGGGCCACGCGCGGGCTCACCCCCCCTTCCGTCTCGCTCTCCGCCTGGAGAAAGGCTTGGCGCAGCTCGGTCAGCGTCGCGCCGCCGAGCAGACCGGCCAGCAGAAGGCCGTCGGGCTTGAGCGCCCGTCGCAGTTGCAGCAGGGCACCGGGCAGATCGTTGACGTGCTGAAGCGAGAGCGCCGACACGGCGAGGTCGAACCCGGCTCCTGCGCCGAACGGCAGCAATTCGGGATCGCCGACCACCGAACCGCCCGGCTCAGCGCTGGGGCTAAGGCGGATCATCCGCCCGACCCGTCCACTCGCTCGCAACCGTTCCGACAGAGCCGGCACGGGCGTGCCGAGATCGAGTCCGAGGGTGAAGGAGCGCGTCACCGCCGCAAGACGATCCTCCAGATCTTCCGCGACCCGTTCCACAAGGAAACTGGCATACCCCGCCTCCCGCGCTCGCGCGATGCGTCTGCGGATCAGAGCGGGATCAAACAGGGGGGGCGAGTCGTTCATCGAATAGGCAGATGGGGCTTCGAGTGCGCTGCGGCCAGGGTATAATTCCCGGCTCGGACCGCGCGCCGCGAAGGTCCTATCGGCTGGGGACGGAAAGGTTTCGTCAACCGGTCGGACGCGCGATCCTTCGGCGGCGAAATGACCCGGAACGGAATCGAGGTCTTCCCGTTCTTGCTCGTCGATCGAGGAGGTTGAAGATGACACGGATCCTGATCCGCGCCGCGCTGATCCTTGCCGCCGTCGCCATGGCCGGCGTGGCGGAAGCGAAGGGCTGCTTGAAAGGCGCCGCGGTGGGCGGAATTGCAGGGCACATGGCCGGACACGGTGTGATCGGCGCTGCTGCGGGATGCGCCATCGGACGGCACGAGGCGAACAAGAAGGACAAGGCGGCGCGGCAGAGCGAGCAGAATATCCCGGCGCGCTGAGAGCGCCCTCTCGGACTGCTCGACCGCCGATGGCGGGATCCGCTCTCGGCGAAGGCCTGCGTCGCCTCGCCTCGACCGCCATCGGCCTTGTTTATCCGCCGACCTGCATCGCCTGCGGGGCGGCCACCGGACAGCCCCACGCGCTCTGCGCCGCCTGCTGGAGCGGGCTCCGCCTGATCGAGCGCCCCTTTTGCGAGCGGCTCGGCACACCCTTTTCCCTCGACCTCGGGGTCGGCAGCCTGATCTCCCCCGGCGCCCTCGCCGAACCCCCGGTCTTCGGACGCGCCCGAGCAGTCGCGGTCTATGACGGGACGGCGCGCGATCTTGTTCACCGCCTCAAGTTCAACGACCGTCTCGATCTCGGCCGGACCATGGCCCGCATGATGACCGCGGCCGGCAGCGCATTGCTGGACGAGGCCGACGTCATCGTGCCGGTCCCTCTGCACGGCCTGCGCCTCTGGCGACGGCGCTTCAATCAAGCGGCTCTGCTGGCGCGCGAGATCGGGCGGCAGAGCGGCAAGCCCTGCGACTTGCGGGCGCTGGCCCGCGTGAGAGCGACTCGGCCTCAGGTCGGCCTGACGCGCCGCCAGCGCGCCGAGAATCTTCAGGGTGCCTTCCGCGTCTCGCAGGCGGGGCGCACGCGCATCACGGGCCGGCGCCTTCTTCTCATCGATGACGTTGCGACCACGGGCGCGACCGGCAATGCCGCCGCCCGCGTGCTGCTGCGCGCAGGCGCGACGAGCGTCGATCTGCTGACTTTCGCCACGGTGACGCGGGACGGGCTATGAGGCCACCCAAAAGCGGCCGCTCGAAACGAGAGCGGGGGCCGCGAGGGCCCCCGTCCGGCGACGCTCCGCTACGGCGCCTCTCAGGCGCCCGCCGGTTCCATCCGGCCGCTGGCCCGAACCTGCGCATCGGTCGGCTGGTCGAGCACCTTGCCACGGGGCCCGACCCAGGCGCCGACCCATTTGCGCTGCCACAGGAACAGGCAACCGAGCACGACGGCCGTGAACAGGGCGTAGATCACGAAGCCCGAGGCGAAGCCGCCGGTATATTGCTTCGAGAAGCCCATCACGTTGGGCAGGATTGCGCCGCCGAGCGCCCCGACCTCGCCGATCATCGAGCCGGCGACGGCGGTGTTGGTGGGCCAGCGAAGGGGCACGAGTTGGAACAGCGCGCCGTTGCCGGCGCCGAGCGCGGCGAAGCACAGCATGAACAGCAGCGTCGTCACGGCGAGCGAGGGCGTGGCGGTCAGTGCCAGGAAGGAGCCG
>JAGTAM010000645.1 GCA_023422485.1 Pseudomonadota bacterium
GCCGGGCGAAGGCCCTGGCCTCCGATCACGGCGGCAGCATCAACATCATGTTCGCCCTGGCGGTGATCCCGACCGTCGGACTCGTCGGTCTCGGTGTCGATTACGGCATGGCGATCACCGGCAAGACGCGACTCGACAATGCGGCGGACGCCGCGGCGCTCGCGGGCGTCGTGACGGCCAAGGAGTACATTGCCGCCAACGCGAAGCAGAGCGACGTGACGACGGCCGGCATCACCGCGGGCCAGAACCAAGCCCTCAAGGCCTTCAACATCAATGCCGGCAGCGTCTCGTTCGCAACGGTGAACCTGTCACCGCCGAAGGTGATACGGAACGGGAACGAACTCACTTCGACAATCACCTATACGGCGACGGTTCAGAGCATCTTCGGAAAGATCTTGGGCGTGTCGGGGACGACTTTCAGCAACACCGTCACCGCCTCGGCCGACCTAGCGGGCTATTCCGACTTCTACCTGATGATCGACGTGTCGGGCTCCATGGGGCTGCCGACGACCGATGCCGATGCGGCGAAGCTCGCCAGTCAAAGTGTCGAGTCTCAGGGAAACTGCCAGTTCGCGTGTCACTTCCCGAATACGAAGGGTTGGAACTTGGCAGCCGGGAAGATCCAGCTGCGATCCGACGCGGTGAACAACGCCGTCTGCGCCCTTCTCGACCGGGCCTCGACGCCGGTCGTGCCGAACCAGTACCGGATCGGCATCTATCCATTCATCAACCGGTTGGCGACGCTTTCCCCGCTCAGCGACACCACCACATCGCTGGCCTCGCTGAAAACCCTCGCCGAGTGCGGCAAGAAGTGGCCGCTGGCCTTCACCAAGCTGCTCGATACCGGCAGCACGCAGCTCTATACCAACAACGATCCGACCACCGGCACCGGCAGCGGAGGCACTCATTTCGAGACGGCCCTGCCGCAAATGAAATCGGCCATTCAGACCTATGGCAACGGGTCCAGCACGACGAACCCGAAGCCGTTCGTGTTCCTCATCACCGACGGGATGCAGAACAGCCAGACCTATTCATCCTGGAAGGACAAGAAAACCTATCCCGGCAATCCGTCGAAGTTCACAGGCTATCGCTACGCCGAGTGGGACGGATCACAACCCGCTCAGATCGATCCAGCGAAATGCACCGACCTGAAGAATGCCGGCGCAACCATTTCGGTGCTTTATATTCCGTATAATTTTGTCAAGACATATGGCAACGATTACACCATCGTGCGGGAAAATAACTTGGTCAACGGGTTCAGCCCGACCCTCGCCGACCCGCTGCGCAGATGCGCCTCGCCAGGTATGTTCTTCAAGGCCAACAGCGCGGACGACATCACCGCCGCACTCGGTGCGATGTTCGATCAGGCGCTGAAGGTCGCCCGCATCACGGAGTAGGACCGGCGGGCACGAACCGGAAATCGCGGCGCGACCCCGGCGGTGCCGCGGCGCAGCTTCGGATCGGAGCGGATGTTTGCACGGTTGACCCGTGCCAGCTTGATCGCCGTGCCGCGGCGCGGCAGAGCGGGCGAGCCACCGCCACCGTCTCCGCCGGCCCGCTCGCCGAACGAGGCGCCTCCTCACGCGATCGATCGGCCGGGATGCCCGAGAGTCACGCCCCCTCCGACCATGCCCGCGCCGGCACGGCCCCGCCCGGCCGGGTCCGCGAGCGCTACGACGCCCTGGTCGCCTCGGGCGCGATCGAGCGCGATCCCTCGCAGGTCCGCCTCGTCCAGGCCCTCGACAGGCTGGTGCAGAACTTGGAACGCCGCCGCCGGGCGAAGAAGGGCAGCGCGCTCGGCTGGCTGTTCGGGCGCAAGGACGACGATGCCGGCCCTCCCAAGGGGCTCTACATCTGGGGCTCGGTCGGCCGCGGCAAGACCATGCTGATGGATCTGTTCCACGAGGTTGCGCCGGGTCCGAAGCGGCGGGTGCACTTCCACGGCTTCCTCGCCGACGCGCACGAGCGCATCCACGCCCACCGGCAGGCGCTGAAGCGCGGCGAGGCGAAGGGCGACGACCCGATCCCGCCGGTGGCCGACGCGCTGGCCGCGGAGGCGACGCTGCTGTGCTTCGACGAGTTCACGGTGACCGACATCGCCGACGCGATGATCCTGGGCCGCCTGTTCGGGGCGCTGTTCAAGCGCGGCGTGACGGTGGTGGCGACCTCCAACGTCGAACCCGACCGGCTCTACGAGGGCGGCCTCAATCGCGCGCTGTTCCTGCCCTTCGTGGCGGAGCTGACGCAGCGGGTGGAGGTGCTGCGCCTCGATTCCCGCACCGATTTCCGGTTGGAGAAGCTCGGCGGCAGCTCGGTCTACCACGTTCCGGCCGATGCGGCCGCCGATGCCGCGCTGGACGCCGCCTTCAAGGCGCTCACGGGCCGCGCGAAGGGGAAGCCGAGCACGGTTACGGTAAAGGGCCGTGCGGTGCCGGTGCCGGAGGAAGCCGGCGGCGTCGCCCGCTTCCATTTCGACGACCTGTGCCGCAAGCCGCTCGGCGCCTCCGATTACATGGCGCTCGCAGACAGTTTCCACACCCTGATCGTCTCAAGGATTCCGGTGATGGGCGAGACGGAGCGCAACGAGGCCAAGCGCTTCATCACACTGATCGACACGCTCTACGACGCGCATGTGAAGCTCGTCGCCTCGGCGGCGGCCGAGCCGACCGGGCTCTACACGGCGGCGGAGGGCCGCGAGGCCTTCGAGTTCGAGCGCACCGCCTCCCGCCTGATCGAAATGCGTTCCGAGGAATATCTCGGCACGCCGCACGGGCGCGCGCCCTCGCAATCCAGTGCGGGCCTCGCCGAGACCTGATTCCTACTCCGCCGCGCCGGCTCCGGACTTCGTCCGCGGCAGCAGCCGACTGAGGTAGGGTGAGCCGGGCACGAGGAAGCGCCAGGGCGCCTCGACCCCACGGCTGATGCCGATGCGGGTCGTCGCGGCGACCGGCATCGGCCTATCCGGTGCCTCCCAGGCGAACGGCGCCCGGTCGAGGGGCAGGCCGTCATGTGAGCGGTCGATGCCGAGCGCCTGGGCGAGTCGGCCGGGCCCGGCGCAGAGAAGGCGCGGCGCGTCGAGCCCGCGGCGGGCCCGCATCGTCTTCAGCCCCGCGGTCGGTTCGAGCGCGCGCAGAAGCACGGCGCTGCCGGTTTCGCAGACGAGGTTGAGGCACCAGTGCAGGCCGTAGGACCGGTAGACATAGGCGCGGCCCGGCGGCCCGAACATGCTGGCGTTGCGCGGCGTCGGCCCGGCGAAGCTGTGGGAGGCCGGATCGGTCCGGTCATAGGCTTCCGTCTCGACGATGATGCCGCCGACGCCGTCCGCGAGCAGGCGCCAGCCAATCAATTCGGCAGCGACCGTCGCGGCGGGGCGATCGAAGAAGGCCGGATCCACCGCGCCGGTCCCCGGCCCGATCACGACGCCTTCTGCAACTCGGCCCGGACGCGGGCGACGCCCGGCGGCTTGAGTTCAAGCGCCAGCCGCACCGCATCCTCGAGATAGGCCTGCGGGGTGATGCCGGCTCGGGCCGCCGCCCGCGACAGGGCGTTGGCGAGATCCGCGCTGAGCGCCATCGGCACCGTCTTGGATTGCGCCGGCTGCACGGGTGCCGGCCCCGTCGCGGCGGGCACGGCATCGGCCGGCGGGAGCAGCGTCTCACCCGACGTCTTTCCGCTCAGGGCCTCGCGCCGGCCGAGCGCCGCGAGACGGTCGGCGCGCTCGTTGCCGGCCTCGCCAGCATGGCCGCGCACCCAGGTCCAGCGCACGTCGCGGGCGGCGGCGAGGGCGTCGAGGCGCTGCATCAGGTCGATATTCTTCACAGGCCCCGTGGCGGTGCGCCAGCCCCTGGCCTTCCAGCCGCGCATCCACTCGGTGACCGATTTGACCACGTACTGGCTGTCGCAGCGCATCTCGATCGCGGCGCCCTCCGGGAAATAGGCCAGCGCGCTGATCGCCGCAGTCAGTTCCATGCGGTTGTTGGTGGTGGCAAGCTCGCCACCATGCAGCTCGACCGTGCCGGCGGGATCCTGGATCACCACGCCCCAGCCGCCGGGACCGGGATTGGGGTCGCAGCCGCCATCCGCGTAGACGATGGTTCGCATCGATCCCCTTCACTCCGAACTGATAAGCCTGCCGATTTCGGAACGAGGCCTGGGCTCAAGCATCGTCTTCGTCCGAAAGCCGGCGGCCACCTTTCGGGACGATACCCTAATATTTGGCAATGACCGGCGGGGCCACCACCGCCTGCTCCGGCGGATCGACGAGGCCGCAGCGGGCGGCGGCGTCCGGGGGCAGGAGCGGGTCGAGCAGCCCTCGCCGCCCTTCGAGGAACGCGACCGCCTGCTCGGCCGGCGCCGCCTCGCGGCCGGGCATCTCGATCAGAAAATGTTCGAGCGCGTAGCGGTAGCGAACGATCCGCAGGGAGGTTTCCAGGCGCATCCAGGCGACGAGGCAGCGGTTCTCGGCCACCCGCATCGCGGCCTGGCGCACGTCCCAGTCGTCGAGGCTCTTGGCGAACGGCAAGGCACGCAGCCGCACCGCATCCGCCTCGAAGACGCGCCCGGCCAGTGCCGCGAAGGGCGGGATCAGCCGACCATCGGCGACGGCATCCTCCGACAACTTGCGGTAGCGCGAATGGGGGGACCGAAACGGCTCGGAGATCAAATCGCCGTGATAGGCCGGGATGTCGGCCTGCCGCCAGCGCGGCGGCAGAACGCGGGCACGGGTCAGATTGGCCAGCGCATCCTCGAAGGCGGCCCGGCTGTCGGCGGGCATCAGGAAGCGCCAGGCGCGGTCGCGCAGCACCCCCTCGTCGTCGGTGAGCGGATAGACCGAGGCCGGCGTGCCGCGCTCGCGGGCCGCCAGCGTTCCCGTGGTCTCGATCAGCCGGTTCCAGGCGCTCGGCGCCGGGCGGCCGAAATCGCCCTCCTGCGCGCAGGCGCTCAGCAGCAGCGGCGCCAGTAGTAGACCGCGGGGAGGCAGGCCGAAGAGGCGCGAGCCGAGGCGCGTCACGAGCGGCGGCGGCGCGGAACCGGCAAGGCCTCGACCTCCGGCATCCTCTCGTAGCGCACCCCCGTGAACAGCAGGATCTGGCCGCGCGGCGCATCATCCGCCTCGCGGCGGAAGCGGCGGTTCGTCATGGGGACGAAGGGCACGACCGAGTCTGTCGCGCCGCGATCCCGATGACTCGGCTTCGCGGACAGGGCGGATGAAGATGTCTTGGAAGAGGGCATGGGCCTGTCCCGTCGATGTGTGTGGCGGCCGGCTCCCGCCCGTCGCCTACCGGAACGGGTCGGCGGGTCGGGCGGGCGCTGCTCGTGAGCGGGACGGGCCCGCCCCGGCCGGGCGATCTCGGCAAAAAGCTCAGCACGACGTGGTTAACGGAGTGTTTCAACACACGCCGCATTCCGGCCTTCGGCGGGGCCGGTTGGGGCCGGCTGGGGCCTTCACCGGCCCGCGTGGCGTCCCCGGCACGGTCTTTGCAAGGCAGGTCGGGCCCATGGCGGGCGTTTCCTCCCTTGACTTCGGCCCCGCGCGAATCCCGTTGCGGGGCCCTTTTCTTTCCGGCCCTTTCGGTCATGCGCGGCAAGCCCGGGCCACGCGTGTCGGCGCACACGAAAGCGGCGGCGTGCTGCGCTTGCTAACGAGGGGCGATGCCCGATATGCGGTGCCAACTCATTTTGTATCGAGCTAAGGACAAGGCAGGATGCGTCCGGACTTCTCACGATTTGGCGGCGCGGCGCGCGGCGCGTCCGCGGCCCTGAGACTGGCGCCGCTCGCGCTGCTGGCCCTGGTTGCGGCGAGCCCGGCCCAGGCCCAGCGCGAGGATCAGGGACTGCAGCTCGGCTGCGCCAACGATTATTTCCGGCTCTGTGCGGGTGTCGATCCGAACAGCTCGGATGCCGATGCCTGCATGACCCGCAATCGCCCCCGCCTCTCGCCCGAGTGCAAGTCTGCGATCAGCGACTATGACCGGCGCACCGGCGGCGCCTCGCAGCCCCGCGGCCAGCGCTAGGAGCGCCGCCGTCGGAGAGCGATCGATCGGAACGGAGCGGGCTCGTTGGGAGCCCGCTTTTTCGCCCGCTGTTTTGGCGCAACGCGCACGGTAAGCCGGGGACGAGCATGGCGTTGAGCGTCGCAGTCCAGATGGACCCGATCCAGTCGATCCGCATCGCGGGCGACACCACCTTCGCCCTGATGCTTGAAGCGCAGGCGCGGGGCCACAGCCTCTACACCTACACGCCGGACCGCCTCTCGATGCAGGGCCGGCTGGTGACGGCCTACGCCCAGCCGGTGACGGTCCGGGACGTCGAGGGCGCGCATGCGAGCCTCGGGAGCCCGGAGCGCATCGATCTCGCCGCGGTCGACGTGGTGCTGATGCGCCAGGATCCGCCCTTCGACATGGCCTACGTCACGGCCACCCACATGCTGGAGAAGGTTGCTACGCGCACCCTGGTGGTCAACGATCCGGCCGAGGTCCGCAATGCGCCGGAGAAGCTGTTCGTCCTCGACTTCCCCGAATTGATGCCGCCGACCCTGATCTCCCGCGACCGCACCGAGATCGAGGCGTTCCGCAAGGAGCACGGCACCGTCGCGATGAAGCCGCTGCACGGACATGGCGGCGCGGCGGTGTTCCGGGTCTCGGAGGAGGATCCGAACTTCGGATCGATGTTCGACCTGTTCACCGCCACGTTCCGCGAGCAGTGGGTGGTGCAGCGCTTCCTGGAAAAGATCACCGAGGGCGACAAGCGCATCATCCTCGTGGACGGCGAGCCGATGGGCGCGATCAACCGCGTTCCGGCCAAGGGCGACATCCGCTCCAACATGGTTCGTGGCGGTGCGGCCGGCGCCTCCGAGCTGACCGAGCGGGAGCGCGAGATCTGCGCCACCATCGGCCCGGAACTGCGCCGCCGCGGCCTGATCCTCGTCGGCATCGACGTGATCGACGGGCACCTCACCGAGATCAACGTCACCTCCCCCACCGGCATCCGCACCATCAAGCGGCTCGGCGGCCCCGATCTGGCGGTCTCGGTATGGGATGCAATCGAGGCGAGACTCGCCGTCCGCGTGAGCCCGTAAGGGCGGCTCGAGGCGAGCAGCTCGTACGGCCTTCGCTTGATTGCTTCGATGGGGCGGTTTCCGTCATCCCGGGGCTGCGTAGCGGAGCCCGGGATCCACTTGCGATGCGACGCTGGGACATCACGTCGAGGCCGTCGTGGGTTGCACGCCTCCGGGCCCACCCTTCGGGTCCGGGTTCGCTGGTCAGCGCCCCCGAATGACGGCGGTGGGTGCAAGACCGGAACGATCAACCAGAACCGGTATCGGAGGTCTGCTGCCTGGCAGGCCGTCTCCCCAAGCCGCTATCGAAACACCGGCAACCCGAAGCCGATCAGCGCAAGGCCAAGGATCAGCAGGGCACCGGCCAGGGCTTCGGCGGGCGCCGAGCGCGCGCCGAACCGATACGCCTGGGCAGCCAGCCCAACACCCGTGACGAGGCAGACCGCACTCGCGACCATCAGCACGGCCGCTCCCGGCGGGCACGGTCCGCCGCGTAGAATATCGCCGCGTCGGGTCGCTTCAGTGGATGCGGAGGTTGATTTGATGGCTCGAACATTGATTTCGGCATTGGGTCCGCCCCGGCCCATTTGCGCAAGCGGAGGGCGGGTAGATATGAGGGATCGCGAACGCACCGCTGGACACACGCCATGACATGACACGTGAGCGAAAGATCTTTCCCGGCGGGTTTCCGATCACGGTTCTCTGTCGCCGCGCCGAGCTCATGACCTTTAACGTGCTTGCTTGATTATATCACAAAATTTTCGGTTGTATTCGCCAATCGTACACAGTTATTTTCAGAAAATTATTCCTATTAGACCGTCAGAAACATTGGATATCAATTTTATAAATGAGCGATTGAATATGAACAATATGACAATATTGCAATTTTCTGAAGCCTCGCGGTCCGCTCCTACATCTATTTCAACCTTTTTGCAGAATATTCGCGATATATTCGACTGTCATTATACCTGATGAACGAATTGATCGCGGATTGTGCCGTCGTCTCATATCACACTCGGCGCATTCCAAGATAAACTTGAGATATCATCGGCGCACCGTGCTCCGCTCACGCCTCACCGCGCGGGGTTGCATTGAGCTCCGCCCAATCGAGCTCCTCCTCCAGCACGAAGTAGGCATCGTCGCCGATCCGCCCGTCTCGGCGCAGCGCGAGGAGGCGGTCGCGGGCGGCGTGGATCGCGCGGCGGCGCGGCGGGTCGGTCGGCAGACCTTCGGGGGCGAGACCGTCCTCGTGCGCCTCGGCCTTGGCCAGGGCGGCGTGAAACTCCCGCCGCAGAGCATCGGCCGCCTCCGACCGGTCGCCGCTCAGAGCTTCGACCGCGGCCCCGTAGGCTTCGGCCCGCGCCCGGCCCACCTCGCGGCCGACCGGATCGGAATCCTCCAGACCGAGCCACGCCAGGATCGGACGCAGGGTGAGGCCCTGCACCACGAGCGTGCCGATCACTACGCAGAAGGCCGTCAGCACGATCAGGTCGCGGTAAGGGAACCCACCGCCGGGCCCGCCTTCGGGCAGGGCCAGGGCCGTGGCGATGGTGACGAGGCCGCGCATGCCCGACCATGAGACGGCGAAGCCCGCGCCGAGGCCGAGATCGCGGCTCTGATGCGGGTCGTCCGAATCCGCGGGGCCGGTGCCGAAGCCGACGCGGCGGATGGCGCTCGCCGGCAGCACCCAGGCGATGCGGACGAGGATGACGGTGACGACCACCGCCCCGGCGACGGAGGCGTAGGCGAATTCCTGCTCGGGCGTCATCCGCGCGAGGATCGGCCCGATCTGCTCGCCGATCAGCACGAAGGCGAGAACGTTGAGCACGAAGATCGCCGTGTCCCAGACGGCGTTCGAGATCACCCGCAGGCGCGGCGAGGTCTGGCCGGGGGCGCGGCGGGCCACGGTAATCGCGAAGCTCACCACCGTCAGCACGCCGGACAATTCCAGCGCCTCGGCGGCGATCCAGAGACCGAAGGCGGCCGAGAACTGCAGCACGATCACGCTCATCGGTTCCTCGACCCGGCGCAGGATCCGCAGGTAGGCGAGCGCGGCGAGCGGCCCCGCCACGAGGCTGCCGACGACGCCGATCGCGAAGGCCGGCGCCACCTCGGCGAAGGAGAAGTGGCCCGTCACCGCCGCGGCGACGCCGAGCCGGTAGATGAGCAGCGAGGCGGCATCGTTCAGGAGGCTCTCGCCGCGCAGGATCGTGGCGAGGCGGTGCGGCAGCGAGACGTGACCGAGCACGGAGAGCGCCGCGACCGCATCGGGCGGTGCCACGATCGCGCCCAGCACGATGGCGGCCGCGAGCGGCATGTCGGGGACGAGCCAGAGCGCGACCGCCGCGACCGCCGCCGTCGTCGCCGCCACCGCCCCGACCGCGAGCCCGGCAATGGGGCGGGCATTGCGCTTCAGATCGCGCAGCGAGGTGCTGTAGCCCGCATCCATCAGCACGGGCGCGAGGAACAAGGCGAGCGCCAGTTCGGGATCGAGGCTGAGACTCGGCACGCCCGGGATGAAGGCGATGCCCACGCCGCCGAGCGCCAGGAAAGCCGGATAGGGCGCGCGCAGACGCCGCGCCAGGCCCGCGAGCAGCACCGCGCCGACCAGGACGCCGACGATCCAATGGAACACGAACATGAAATCAAACGAGGCTCGACGCCCAACCGTGCCGATGACGGTGGCGACGAAACGCCGGGCAGCCGAAAATCTTTCCGAATTTTCCCGGACGTGTCCCGGACCTGTCCCGGACGTGTGATGTGAGTGTGAGTGGGGTCGCGGTCAGGCCGGCTGCGCGGCGATCAGGTCACGCAGGGTCGTGATGGTGGAGGAATCCGCGACCCCGTCGATGCGGGCCGGGCGGAAATGGCGCTGGAAGGCGGTCACGGCCGCGCGCGTCCCCTCGTCGAAGTGACCGGTGACCGGCTGCTCGTAACCGTAGAGGGCGAGCATCGCCTGCAGGGCCTCGACGGGCTGGCCGGTCTCACCCATGGCGAGGAAGCGTCCGTCGCGCACGGGGGCGGGCGCCACCCAGTGCCCGACGCCTTCGCGCGCCAGCCGCTCCCAGGGAAAGTTTTCGCCCGGATCCTCCTTGCGGGCGGGCGCCACGTCGGAATGGGCGAGGATACGAGGCGCCGGAATCCCGCGCCGAACGACGATGTCGCGGGCGAGCCCGATCACCGCCGCGATCTGCGCCTCCGGATAGGGCGGAAGCCCGCCGGCATGGCCGGGATGGGCGATCTCGATGCCGATGGAGCGGGAATTGATGTCGCGCGCGCCCGCCCAGGCGCCGGCCCCCGCGTGCCAAGCCCGATCGGCCTCCGGCACCATCTGGACGATGCGCCCGTCCTCGAACACGAAGTAATGGGCCGAGACTTCCGCCGCCGGGTCGCACAGGCGTTCCAGCGCCCCCTGTGCGGTCGGCATGCCGGTGTAGTGCAGGATCAGCATGTCGAGGGCGTCGCCGATCCGCGCGCCGCGATTGGGCGAGGCGAAGACGGCCTGCGCGAACGGGCTGTCGGGCGAAAAGCTCACGTCAGACCCCGCTCGGCCGCGATCCGGTCCCAGGCGGCGTTGATCGCGGCGAGCCGGTGCGTAGCGATCGCCACCGCCTCCGGCGGCAGGCCGCGGGCCAGCGCCCGGTCGGGATGGTTCTCGGCCACCAGCCGCCGGTACTGCGCCTTGAGGGCGGCAGGGTCGGCGGAGCGTTCGAGGCCGAGCACGAGGTAGGGATCGTCGGCGAGGCGCACGTGCCGGGCGGCGATCCGGCGGAAGGCGGCCTCGTCGAGGCCGAAGATGCCGGCCACCGCGCGCAGGTAGCGCTCCTCGCCCTCATGGATCGCCCCGTCGGCGGTGGCGATATGAAACAGGCCGTCGAGCACGTCCTCGAGCAGGGCCGGTTCCTCGCCGAAGGCCGAGGCGAGCTGCCCGGCATAGGCCTCGAAACCGTCCGTCGTCGCCTTGGCGAGGTCGAACAGGCGCTGGACCCCCGCGCGCGCCTCGGGCTCGACCTGCACCACGCGCTCGAACGCCTGAACCTCGGAATCGGTCACCACACCGTCGGATTTCGCCATCTTGGCCGCCAGCGCCACGAGTCCGGTGGTGAACACCACGTCCCGCGGCGTCGGCCCGAAGGGCGCGCCCTCGCGATCGATGAGGAAGTGGCCGGCGACGCTCCCCACCAGCGCCCCGATCGGCCCCCCGATCAGCACGCCGATTCCCGCCCCGCCGATCTTACCCCACAGGCCGGTGCTCATCGGGCGCCGCCCGTGGACAGTCGAGGGGAAGGTGAGAGATCCAAAACGGGCAAGGACGAATCCGAGGTCATTCGGCGGGAGCGTTCGTCACGGCTTAACGCCGCAAACCGTACCGCGGCGCAAGCCCGATGCTTTGACGGGCCGCAAAAGGGAAGGGCCGAGGCTCCCTGCCCCGGCCCTTCCCGCAATGCGCGTGTCGCGATCAGCGGCAGTAGACGTTGCCGTACTCGTCGCGGAAGGTGCCGTAGGGGCAGCGCGGCGCCGAAGCGGCACCGGCGATCGCGCCACCCGCGCCGCCGATCGCGGCACCGGCGAGCGCACCGCCCGCGCGACCCG
>JAGTAM010000646.1 GCA_023422485.1 Pseudomonadota bacterium
AAAGGGCCGGCACCATGCCGGCCCTTTTTCGTGCTGTCGTCACTCTCCGATTGCTCGTCTTCATCCTTGACCATGAACTGGCGTTTCACCCGGCTGGGCACGGGGCGGTTCGGGAAGGGCCGGCGCTTCTGCTCCATCACCCTCGTCCCGTACGAGGCGAACGACAGGATCCGCCTGCGGATCGGAAGCCTCGACGACGATCCAGAGCTGAAGGCCGCCGTCGACGATTGGCACAGCCGCCGCTCGGCCTTCTAGGCCCGCGTGGCCGGTGCGTCGGATGATCGACCCTTGCCCTCCACGGCCCGCTTCTCGCGGGCTGCCCGGAACATGAGCACGGAGCACGCGTTCACTGCGCAATTCTTCAACATCCACTCGCCAACAAGGCTATTCCATGCGCGACCTCAACAAGTCGAACGGCCGTGCCATGCTCAATCGACGCAAGCGTAACGGCGAAACGGCGTCCACGATGCATGTCGCCGGACGGGCGAATTCATGCCCAGTCGAAACCGCAGGTCACACGGCTCATGGGCAGCCGTGCTCGCCCGTCAAACGAATTTCACCGACAAGCGACTTCGAGGGATTCGGCTCGTTCTCGAGCTGAGCGCCCGTCCTCTCCTCGCACACGGCGTGAAGACCACTCGACGACGAGCCGGATGAACGCGGTTCCATCAGACAAGAAAAATCCCGCACCTTCGACAAGGTACGGGATCAAAACTTCAGAAAACCAAAGGTCTCAGTCGTTCTGAGATCAATTGGTGCCCAGGAAAGGATTGCCCACTTTCCTCGCAAATATGAGCAAAAACAGACACTTAAACTGCGCGCTTCGGCAACGTTTGTACCACCGTCCTGTGCCACCGTCGAGGCAGAATTCTTCCCTTTCTAGAGTAGCAGGTCATCCACGGGCGCCTATTTCAAGATGCAACAGCTAAGTGCGGTAAACGGCACCGATCAGTCCTCACAGGAAGCAGGCGAAGGCATATCATCGAGCCCTAGTTGTCTGGATGCGAGACCTCCTTGGCGTCGGCGACGACGCGAAGGGCGCGCTTTATGACGCTGGGACTGGGCGGTCTGTATGTCGGATTGGCCAGCGCGGGGTCGGCTTCGAGGCGCTGGCGCAGGACCATCTCGGGGGAGAGACCGTCCAGCACGCGCTGGCGGCGGCCGTTATAGGCGCCGTTGAAGCCGCGCAGCACGATCTCCAGGTCGGCGTGGCTGTAGAGAGTGATGCCCAGCACCTCCCGCTGCACCCGACCATTGAAGCGCTCGACCATGCCGTTCGTTCGCGGCATGTAGGGGCGCGTCTTGCGATGCTGCACGCCGTGCCGTTCGCAGGCAGCCTCGAACGCATCGGCGGTGAAGCAGGAGCCGCGGTCGGTCAGCACGTGCGTGACCCGGAAGGGGAAGGCGCCGAGCGCGTCCGCCAGGAAGGCCACCGCCGAGGCCGTGGTCTCGTCGTCCTTGACGGCCAGATGCACGGAGCGGGAAGCGCGATCGATGGCGACGTACAGGTAGCGTTTGCGCAGGATGCGGTCACGATCCTGCAGCTTGGGCAGGTGCTTCACGTCGACGTGGACGAAGCCGACCTCGTAATCCTTGAACGCGCCGTGTGATCTGCGGGCCTGCTCGGCGGGCGGCAGGCGGTTCAGGCCTTCCGCCTTGAGGATGCGGTTGACCGCATCCCGGTTCAGATGTGGCAGGAAGTGGCTGATGACAAAGGTGAGCGCGTCAAGGGGGAAGCCGGTGGCGCGCTCCTCATCGCTGGCGCGCCAGGGCTGCGGGAGCGCGAGGCTCGGGTGCGCTTCTTCAACACGGTCGATCTGGTCAACCAGCTTGAGGCAGAGGCGCGGGCGGGCAAGGCCGGCCGGCTGGCCTCGCAGCTGGCACGGATGGACCTCGTGATCCTGGACGAGCTCGGCTACCTACCGTTCCCGCGCGCCGGCGGGCAGATGCTGTTCCATCTGGTCAGCCGGCTCTACGAGCGAACCTCGGTGATCGTGACGACGAACCTGCCGTTTGGCGAGTGGCCGAGCGTGTTCGGGGACGCGAAGATGACGACGGCGCTACTCGACCGCCTCACGCACCACTGCAATATCCTGGAAACGGGCAATGCCAGCTGGCGGCTGAAGACGCGCAGCTGAGTGCCGCTTGTCTCGAAGAGCCGAGGCCCGATCCGCCGTCAGGCTGGAGACGAGGCCGATGCCGCTCCGCTGACCCGACCGGCTGCGCGGCATCGGCCTCTGCATCGGCGCTCATGCGCGGCGGGTGGGTCCCTTTTGGACGCCGATTGACAGTCAGGCTAAGCGAAGAACACCGCCGCCGGCGGACGGGCGCCACCGTGGGGGCGCTCGTCGCGCACGTAGGTCCAGGGCCGGCCGGTCCGGGTTTTGCCGGTGCCCGGCGCCAGCACCGGGATCGGCGTGTCGTCGCCGTGCAGGACGGCCGAGCCGGCGATCACCTCCCGGCGCAGGAGATCGACCAGCGGCTTCAGGGTGGCCGCGGTGGCGCCGAGCCAGCCAGAGTGCGTCGAGGTGGCCAGATCCACCCCGTCACGGGCGTAGATCTCGGCCTGGCGGTACAGCGGCAGGTGATCGTCGAACTTCGCCACCGCGATGTGGGCGAGCAGTCCGGGTCCGGCCCGCCCGCGGGGAACGGCGTGGTGGGGCGCGGGCGCCTGCACCACCTGCTCGCAGGCGCGGCAGGCGAAGGCCTCACGCACGTGGCTCACGACCTTGAAGCGGCTCGGCACGTAGTCGAGGCTCTCGGTCACGTCCTCGCCGATCCGGCGCAAGGCCCCGCCGCAGGCCGGGCAGGTGCAGGGGCCGGCATGAACCACGCTCTCGCGCGGCAGGTGCTCGGGCAGCGGAACAGCAGGCTGGAATGCAGGCCGTGTCGACGCGCCACCGCCGAGACGGTCGTGGCGGGATCGTCCGCCTAGGCTAGGATGGCCCGCTTCTGCTTGGGCGACCAGTTCCGGCGCGTGCCGGCGACGATGATATGAGGATTGGTCATAGGTCCAGACACAGGGCCGATACAGCGCCAACCGACGCCAGGTCCTGTATCCAGAGCGCAGCACTACCCGCACAAGGCGGCCGCCACCGAGCGCTTACTTCATGCGTGTGCATCAGGCCCTTGAAGGCCTGGGCTGAGCCGGAACTGGGCTTACGGATAGACCGCGCGCTGCGGTTGAGAGTCATTTCGCAGGGCCGGAAAGTCGCAGCCTGATTATGCATTCGGCGCTAACGTTCAGCAGTGATGTATCTATGCAGGCGATGCGTAATTTTATTCAACTTAAACGAAAGTTAAGATTCAACTGGGCATTCCAGCGATCTCTTGAGTATGCCGTCGAGACGCAACACCATGATCAACGCATCCCGGCTCGGGATCCGGCTGCCTGCAACGACAATCGGTCTTGCCCTTATCAGCGCTGCGGCCATGGGCGGCTTCAGTTGGTCGTCCGCTAAGTCCGGCCTCATTGAGGCGGCAGGTGCGCGCCTTGAACTGGCAGCTGCGGCCCGGCGCGACGGCATCGAATTGGTAGCGGACCGCATGCAGGCCGATTTCCTGGCCGCAGCTGGACACCCCCAAATCGTCTCGAATTTCCCTGATCTCATCGAGAACCTCGACCCAGCCAAGCCCGACTTCACCGGGATCGTCGAGGCTTTCCGATCGCCAGCAACCGTCGAGGCGCGGGTTGCACTCGACAGCACACCGACAACAGCAATGTACGGGCGCCGTCACGCCAAGGTGCAGGAGGTGGCCCGTCGAATCGTGGCCGAGCCGGGTTATGCGGACCTGATATTCCTCGATGAGAGTGGCCGCATCGTCTACACGACGACCAAAGGCGAAGACTTTGCCAAGTCGCTCGATGATCCGAACCTCAAGGGAACCGGCCTCGCCCGTCTCGTCGAACGTCTGAAAGGGCAGGATCCGGCAGCAACGGCGTTCGAGGATTTTGCGTCATACCCGGTCGGCACAGGTCCCTCGGCCTTCATCGGCCGCGCTATGACCAAGCGCGCCAACGTCGCTATGGGTACGGCCCAGGCCGCGGAGCGGATCGGCTTCGTCGCGCTGCGCGTTACCCCGGCGCTGTTCGATCGGACGCTGACGAAGCGTGCAGGGCTCGGTGAGACCGGGCAGATCTTGGCGACCGGCACAGATGGGCGCCTACGCTCAAATCCGCCGCTCAACCCCGGTGTGAAAGCTGGCGCGCCTATATCGGACCTCGGCTTGGGAGCAGCCCAACTTGGGGGGGGCAGTTTCACCTACCCGGGAGCCGATGGCACTCACATGGCAGCGAGTGCCACCGTGTCGGTGCTCGGCGCGCCCTGGACTGTTGTGGCCGAGCAGGCGGAGGCCGAGGCAATCGGTGCCGTACAGACACTGTCGCGGACCCTTGCCTTCATCGCGCTGGCGGTACTCGTCGGCACGGCTATCCTCGGCCTACTGTTCGCCCGGTCGATCGTCACACCTCTCGATGCGCTCACCCGAGCTCTAAAGGCTCTCGCGGCCCGGCAGGCTCTTGCAGAGGTTCCCGGCAGCCGGCGCTCCGACGAGATCGGCGACATCGCCCGAGCAGTGGTGACAATCCGAGACATGTCACTGGAAGAAGCTGCCGAGCAGCTCAAGACCACGGAGGCTGCGCGTTTGCGTGAGGAGCAGGCTCGCCGCTCCTTGCTGCGCGACCTCGCGGACAGGTTTGAGCACTCTGTTGGGGGCATCGTCACCAGCGTCGCACAAGCGGTTGCAGGCTTGCAGGGCTCGGCTGCCACGATGCAAAACGCGGTTGCCGGAACGGCACAGCGTTCGACCAGTGTAGCCGGCGCGGCGCAGCAGACAGCCGACAACGTCAACGCCGTGGCGGCCGCGGCGGAGGAACTCGGCGCGACCGTCGAGGAAATCGGCCGCCAAGTAGAGCAGGCGGCCGGAATGTCGGCTTCTGCCGTGCAGGCAGCCTCGTGCACCGAGGAGACGATGGCAGCTCTTGCCCAGGCGGCGACCCGCATTGGGGATGTCGTCGGCCTAGTCTCGAACATTGCGAGCCAGACCAACCTGCTTGCCCTCAATGCCACGATCGAGGCGGCGCGCGCGGGTGAGGCAGGACGCGGCTTCGCGGTTGTTGCTGCAGAGGTGAAGGAGTTGGCGAGCCAAACGACCCGTGCGACCGACGAGATCGGCCAGCAAGTCGCTGCGATCCAGGCAGCGACCACGGGCGCTGCTAAGGCAATCCAAGATATCGCCCGCCAGATCCAGTCCATGAGCGGCGTGACTACGAACATCGCGACCGCGATTGAGGAGCAGGGTGTCACGACGCAGGAGATCGTGCGAAGCATGGCTCAGGCCTCGGCTGGCACTTCGGAGGTGACCACGAACATCGCCGAGGTCGCACAGGAGGCGGAGGGTGCCGGGCACGCCGCTCAGGCCGTCGCATCGGCCGCCAACGGCCTTGCCGGGCAATCCAGTGCGCTACGCATCGAAATGGAGCAGTTTCTCGCTAACGTCCGCGCAGCCTAGTTCAGGCAAATTCTTGTTGCACTACAGAAATCTGCACCTACACACCATAGTTGCAGATCAAATATATTATATAAAATCGAGGAACCAATGCGCGATGAATAGGCGAGAGCTCTTCTCAAAATTTCCTGGCTAGCTGGAAGGGCTGCTCTCCCCCATCCGGACCTTGGACGGAAGCGGGTCGAATGTCCGCGAGGGGTTAGGTGTTCGCATGGCGCCGGTTCGGCTGTGCGCCAGGAGCCGACATCACGCTTGTGGTCCCTGAACCGCCGGTTCTGCCCCCCGTGCGGACCTTGGGACAGGGGGACGGGAGCGCCCGCGTGAGGTCGGCAGCGGTCTCTGCATCGCGATCAGATCACTCCTCTTCTGCCCCCACTCGACACGTGGCGCTTGCATCATTTCTGAAGCGGTTTGCTTGCACGAAAAACCCCGCTGCGGCTGAGCCGGGCGGGGTGAGTGCGCCATCAAAACGGAAGGTCAGTGCGAGGGGAACGCCGGTCGGATGGCGCGGTTCAGGCTCGGGATAAAACTGCACGAAAACCCCACACCAGCGGACCGTGCGGGGCATTCATGAATTATGAGAGCTTCGCGCTGGCCACAGCGCCGCGACCAAGCCCACGTTGAGCAAGGCCATGCCGGCGAGCAGGCCGAACGTCGCGTCAGCTCCGCCATGGGCGAGCACGTAGGCGCCGAGCGGCGGCGCCAGCGCCTGAGCGATCAGCCCGGGCCGCGCCAAGAGGCCGAGCAGTGGGGCGTAGCGTTCGGTACCAAAAAGCGCGAGCGGCACCGTGCCCCGCGCAATCGAATAGATCCCGTTGCCGGCGCCGTAGAGGATCAGCGCTAGGGCCACAAGCGGCAGGCCGAGGGCCAGCATCACGATCCCGACCGCGACCAGACTCAACGCTGCCGTGAGGGTCCAGAGCGGGTGATGGCGTCCCTTGAACGCCATTTCCACCACACGGGCTGCGACCTGGGCTGGCCCGATCAGCGCCCCGAAGGTGACGGCCGAGGCGAGCGGCACGCCCCGCGCCTGCAACAGCGTGAGCACGTGCGCCGAGAGCAGGCTCATCACCGCGCCGCCCAGGATCAGCACGCCGGCCATCAGCAGGAACGGCCGTCGCTCCGCTGGCGCCAGCGCGACCACGGGCGCCGGGTTGTTGCTCGCTCCTACCGGCCGGGCCGGGGCCGGCGGGATCAGCGTCAGGATCAGCGGTAGCGAGACCACGAGTTGCAAGCCGGCGTAGACGAAACACGCCCAGCGCCAGCCTCCGTGATCGAGCAGGAACGCCGACAGCGGCCAGCTCACGGTGCTGGCGAACCCACCCCACAGGGTCAGGGTGGTGATCGCTGGCCGCGCCTCCGCGCCGTAGAGGCGGCCGAGCGTGGCAAAGGCTGGGTCATACAGCCCACAGCCCATGCCGAGCCCGAGCAGCAGCCACGCGGCTAGGTAGACCGGCAGGGACGGGGCAAGCCCGAGCACGACCAGACCGGCGGCGAGAAAGAGGGACGAGGCCGAGAGAATCGCACGGCCGCCACGCTCACCGATGATCCGGCCCACTGTGGGCGAGACCAGGCCGGCAGCCAGCAAGCCGAGGGTCAGACCGCCAAAGACCCAAGCGAGCGGCCAGCCCGTGTCCATCGCGATGGGTGCGGCGAGGACGCCCAAGAGGTAGAACGACGAGCCCCAGGCGAGGATCTGCACCACGCCCAGGGCAGAAATCACCGGCCAGCGTTTCTCTTGGCCCATGGGCGGCTACTGCGCCCCGAGCAGCGGCAGCCATGCCGCCAGCGCCAGCAGCGTGATCAGCAGCACCGGGGGTGTGATGACCATCCCCACCTTCATGTACTGGCCCCAGGTGATTTTCTTGCCCTTGCTCGCCAGCACGTGCAGCGTGTCGAGGCTGCTGATTGGGGTGAACTTCAGCCCACATATGGCTCTAATACACCTCTTCATCGCGGGCGTTTCATCCCCTCTTCACAAGAGGTTTTCTCATCAGACTGTTGTCGGCAGCATCCCTAGCAAGCCGTGCTGCTTTCAAGCGCGCACTCTTTTCATCCAAGTTACTGACGGCTCCCTCCTGCACGATTTTCGGTAAAGCAGAGGTTTGAGTTTTCGCAAACTCTGCGTCAGCCCGCATCCACTCCTTACTGCGATCTCCGCTCATTTTCCGTCTCCAGCGGCCGCGTTCAGCCGAGATTTTGCTTCCGACGCGCTCTAGGCTTCGGCACCAAGGCTGGCTGAGCGGCAGCTTTCGTCTCAGCAGCCTCCTTCGCGAGCCGCAGGGCCTTCAGGCGAGCTGTCTTTTCATCTCGCGCCTGAAGCTCCTCGCCGTAGTGCCTCCAGGCGTCGGCGCTCTCCTGAGCCCAAAGCTTCTTTCGATCGGCCAAGGGCTCTAACGGGACTGGGACATATCCCGCAAAGTCGGCCATGGAAGCCTCCTGCATCGCGTCTAAAGAATTGGAAACCGCAAACCTGGATTTGTGGCCTGACAGCGCGCAACCGCATAATCTGATTTGCGTTATGGCCCGGCTTGGGCAGGGCAAAACAAACGAAGCCGCCCCCAAGGAGCGGCTTCGAATTCGTCAGTTGTTGACGAGGAAGGCTCAAGCGGCCTGGAGGCTGCCGGCAGACTGCTTCCCAGAGCGGCGGTCGGTTTCTATTTCGTAGGAAATCTTCTGCCCCTCAACCAGGTTGCGCATTCCAGCCCGCTCGACAGCAGAGATGTGAACGAATACGTCCTTGCTGCCGTCTTCAGGCTGGATGAAGCCGAAGCCCTTGGTATCGTTGAACCACTTGACGGTACCGATGCTCATAGGAAATCCTTTCTCTTCGTAGGTGGTTTTGCTCGCGGGGTGCCTTATTGCGCTCGCGCCTCAACCGAGCGCGTCGAGAACAATCTTGCGCAACTCTTCGCGAGAGAGGCCACATGAGTGCGGCTTCCAAGTAGAATCAGCGGCCGCGAGGGTCGTAGCAGCTTGCGGGCATTGCTCTGCCGTGGCAAGTTTTGGTTCCGAGATGATCCGCATATTTATCCGTAGGCCACTCCAGCCAAAGCCGTAAGATGGCGCATATGTTTAGGGTCGTTGCGCGCCAGAGCAGGCAACGTGGCGCCGCAATTGGTGCGGCGATCAAATTTTGATTTTACCGGGAAACCGGACTCGGCGCTCGATCAGGAGCAAGAGAGCGGGCCGAAGACATCTAATCCGATGAAATTGTTCTATCGGATCAGTGCAGCAATTTCAAGCGGAAACTGGTTGATTGAGGGATTTTTCGATGGCAATGGCGCTATGTCTTTGCGCAATAAAACAAAAAATTAGATATTTATCAGTGCCATAGGAGGAATATGCGGGACGTTACCTAGAAGGCTGCCAAGTAGCTGCTTGTCCAGAAGCTTGAACCTGTGCGCACCATCCTGGGCAAGCTCTGGAGTGTCCTGAGGCGCTGCCTTAGCCCCCGCTCAATGGGCCTGGCTCTCTGCCCAAAGCACCGCCGCGAGAAGACGGCGCAGGCTCGGGCAGCGAGGATGTCAGATCGATCCGTCGGCTGAAATCACCGCTAGATCAGCAGGGTTTACCGGCTTCCGAACCCGATCACGTTCCGCTCAATGGCATTCATCGCGTTGTCGAACGCTTTCGCCTCACTGGGAAACGTACGGTCCGACCGCTCCGTCAACTTACCATGCTTCCTGAGGGCCCAGCCAAACTGGCCTTCTGGCTTCTTCAGCGGCTCGATTGCGATGGAATAGGGGTGCGGTACTTCGTTTGTCATGCCAACCGTATGCCACGTCGACCCCACAGAAGCCAGCGCAGCGCTCTTCAGACTCAGGGGAAGGCCAAAGTTGGTGCGGCCATGGGACTGCTACCGCATAGGGCCCTGTTCGCCAATTTTCTCAGTGGGTGTTTTTGACGACCGCGGAGTGCTGCGGTCGTTGTGATGCGGGCGAAGAAGGAAAAGCCGATCGACCGGATGGGTGTCGAGTACGACTGCCAGGGAGATAGCTTGCGGGCGGGGCTGCCATGGGAAGGCGATCAGAGCCTTCCCGAGCGTCGGCTGCGTGTCAGGCTGATTTCCCAGCCTGAGTGATCTTCTGAGTGCGGGCTTGGGCTCAGCTTAAGTGGCAAGCGAGCTTTTCACTCAGCCGAAATGATCAGTGCTTGCATGAAGAGATTTAGGGTGCGAAGCGCGGAATTTGGAGCAAAATTCTATTGATCAACCCGAATAGACGGTACGACTGCAAGTTTTCACACAAATGCGCTTGAAGAGGCCGCTACCCACTCTGATCGAGTCCCTCGGACAGTCATGGAGTTCGATCTGACCTCGCCGGCCCCGCAGTCGGACTGCCGGACTTGATATTGAAGCAGTTCGAACGGATCGCGAAGATCACACGGCCCGGGAACGGCGTGGCCCGAGCGCCGGTGGGACCGCTCCAGTGTGGCCGGGAACCTCCCTGGTTGGCTTGGATGGGGCCGTGCACAACCTCCCGACGCCTTTGTTGGCTGCAGCTTGACCGCAGGATCCCGGCGACGCAGGTCCAATGGCCCCAAACTCGCCATCACGACGTATCATTTGCGATCCGGGTCCGGCCCGGAGGCCACCCTGGCCACCGCGTTCCACTTCTGAGCCCAACCGCAGAGCATGCCAGAGACTGCCCCGCCCACGACCGTCGCCTTTCTGTCCGGAGGGGGGCAGATGGGAGCGCTCATGCGGGCTCACGACTGGTCTTCCTCGCCGTTGGGGCGACCGGAAACCTGGCCGCAGGCGCTGCGCTCGGTCGCGAGCCTGATGCTCGGGTCCCGGTTCCCGATGTTCGCCGCCTGGGGGCCGGAGCTCGCCTTCGTCTACAACGACGCCTACGCGGAGATCCTGGGAGACAAGCACCCGGCCGCCGTCGGGCGCGGCTTCCGCGAGATCTGGCCGGAGATCTGGGATGCCATCACGCCCTTCGTCAACAGCGCCATGGCGGGCGAGGCGACCTGGGCCGAGAACCTGCCGTTCACGATGAACCGGCACGGCTACGACGAGCGGACCTTCTTTACCTTCTCCTACTCGCCGATCCGGAACGAGGACGGCTCGGTCGGCGGCATGTTCTGCTCCTGCACCGAGACGACCGCCAGGGTCAGGGCCGAGGAAGCGCTGCGCGCCAGCGAGGCGCGGGCGTCCGGCGTGCTGGAGGGCATGGGCGAGTGCTTCATGCTCCTCGACCGCGACTTCCGCATCCTGCAGATGAACGCTGAGGGCTTCCGGTTGGAGGCGAGGCCGGCCTCCGAGGTCGTCGGCCACTCGCATTGGGACGTCTACCCGAGCTCCAAGGACATGCCGATCGGGCGAATGTACCTGCGCGCCATGCGCGAGCGAGTCTCCCTGACCCTGGAGCACCGATTCGTCTGGCCGGATGGGCACGCTGCCTGGCTGGAAGTGCGCGCCTACCCGCACCCGGAAGGATTGGCGCTGTTCTACCGCGACGTGACCGAGCGGCGGGAACACGAGGACGCGCTGCGCGAGGCGGAGGCCCGGTTCCAGACCATCGCCAACTCCATCGACCAGATGGTCTGGTCGACCCGCGCAGACGGCTACCACGATTATTACAATCAACGCTGGTACGACTTCACCGGTGTCCCGGCCGGTACTACGGACGGCGCCGAGTGGGAGGATATCGTCCACCCTGACGATAGGGAGCGGACCTGGAAGGTCTGGAGCGCGAGCCTCGTGACGGGCGAGCCCTACCGGATCGAGTACCGGCTGCGGCACCATACCGGCCAGTACCGCTGGACGCTCGGCCGCGCCCTGCCGATGCGCGACGGGACCGGGCGTATCACGCGCTGGTTCGGGACCTGCACCGATATCCAGGAAATCGTCGAGGCGCGGGACGTCCTCACGCGCTCGCGCGAGGAGCTCGAAGGTTTGGTGGCCGAGCGTACCGCCGACCGCGACCGCATGTGGCGCCTCTCCACCGACGTCATGCTGGTCGCGCGCTACGACGCCGTCATCGAGGCGGTGAACCCGGCCTGGACGACGCTTCTGGGCTGGGACGAGCGCGATCTCGTCGGGCGCGCGTTCATGGACCTCGTCCACCCGGATGATATCGCGCCGACGTTCGCCGAGGTCGGCAAGCTCTCCGAGGGTTTGACGACCCTGCGCTTCGAGAACCGCTACCGCCACAAGGACGGCTGCTACCGCTGGCTCTCGTGGACGGCGGTCCCGGCCGAGGACCGCATCCACGCGGTCGGGCGGGACGTCACAACGGAGAAGGAGGCGGCGAAAGCCCTCGCGGCGACCGAGGAGGCGCTGCGCCAGTCGCAGAAAATGGAGGCGGTCGGGCAGTTGACCGGGGGCATCGCTCACGATTTCAACAACCTGCTCACCGGCATCTCCGGCAGTCTAGAGCTGCTTCAGACGCGCATGAGCCAGGGCCGCCTGACCGAGGTCGACCGCTACATGACGGCGGCGCAAGGAGCGGCCAAGCGCGCAGCCGCGCTCACGCACCGCCTGCTCGCCTTCTCGCGCCGGCAGACCCTCGACCCCAAGCCGACGGACGTGAATGCGCTGATTCACGGCATGGAGGAGCTGATCCGCCGGACCGTAGGGCCGTCCGTGCAAATCGATGTGGTCGGGGCAGGCGGTCTCTGGCCGGCCCTGGTAGACCCGGGCCAGCTTGAGAACGCGCTGCTGAACCTCTGCATCAACGCCCGTGACGCCATGCCGGACGGGGGGCGCATCACGGTCGAGACAGCCAACCGCTGGCTCGACCACCGCGCCGCCCGCGAAAGGGACTTGCCGCCGGGGCAGTACCTATCGCTCTGCGTCACCGACACCGGCACAGGCATGGGCCCGGACGTCATCGCCAAGGCGTTCGATCCGTTCTTCACGACGAAGCCAATCGGCCATGGCACGGGCTTGGGGCTCAGCATGGTCTACGGGTTCGCCAAGCAGTCGGGTGGGCAGGTGCGGATCTACTCGGAGGTCGGGCAGGGCACGACCGTGTGCCTGTACCTGCCCCGCCACTACGGCGACGTCGCCGCGAGCGGCGAGATGCCGGACCTTCTCGACGCCCCCCGAGCCGAGCCCGGTGAGACGGTGCTCGTCGTCGATGACGAGCCCTCCGTGCGCATGCTGGTAGCCGAGGTGCTGGAAGACCTGGGCTACGCCGCCATCGAGGCGGCGGACGGCCCTTCCGGGCTGAGGGTGCTACAGTCGGACGCGCGCGTCGACCTGCTGATCACCGACGTCGGCCTGCCCGGCGGCATGAACGGGCGGCAGGTAGCGGACGCGGCCCGCGTGACCCGGCCTGGCCTGAAGGTGCTGTTCATCACCGGCTATGCCGAGAATGCAATCGTGGCCAACGGCTACCTGGAGCCCGGCATGCAGGTGCTCACTAAGCCTTTCGTGATGGAGGCCCTTGCCTCGCGCATCCGCGAGATGATCGCGGGGTGACGTGGGCGCACGGAGTGGCCACCGGATGGGCCTCGCCGACCCGCCTCAGGCGCTTTTGCGCCCTTCGATTGTGCGAATGCGGGTCCGGCGGCCTCAGCGTCGAGCCAGTGCAAGACGGGCGACTGGCCCCCGCTCTCCTGCACCAGCGCCGGCGAGGTGAACCACGACAGGTAGCCGGTCGGGTCAGTCCGCGGACGGTCGTCTGTGCGCCGGCGTTGCGCATCGTCGACGGTGGCGGCGCGGCCCAACGTGAAAGGCCCGGCGCGGCGGTCGGCCGTGCCGGGGATGCAGCGGTGATGTGCGGTCGCCCATGTGGAGCGGGAGCGGGGAGGGCGAACCGCAGTCTCGACCCTAGGGTTGTGCAGAATACGACCGTTTTCTGCACATAGAGAGAGAAGCTTCAATAACCTTCAGGCGCACAACCGAAAGCTGGTCCGCTGAATGGGTCGCAATAGAGCCGCGCGCCGGAACATGCGCCTCCGCTGCCGCTTGGGTTAGAGAACAAGAAAGCGACCTGATGCCCACCGCAGTGATTTTTGACGTCGACGGCACACTGATCGACTTCGTCCCTCAGCATGCCAAAGCCTGGCAGGACGCTTTCCGTGACTTCGGTCACGATATTCCATTCGAGGATCTGCGTCGGCAGATCGGCAAGGGGGGCGACCTGCTGATGCCGGTGTTCCTGTCTGAGGAGATTGAGGAGAAGAGCGAGGCGCTGGAGAAGCACCGCTCGCAGATCTTGAAGGACCGCTATCTGCCCACCATCAAGGGTCTTCCACAGGTGCGCGCGCTGGTCGAACGCCTGCAGGCTGATGGCAAGCAGTTGGTCTTGGCCTCGTCCGCTAGGGGCGACGAGCTCCAGACCTATAAGAAGATCGCTGACATCGAAGATCTGATCAAAACCGAAACTTCCTCCGATAATGCCGAGGAGAGCAAGCCCAACCCCGATATCTTTGAGGCTGCCCTCGAGCGGCTCGACGGGATCGAAGCTGCCGACGCCATCGTGATCGGTGACACGCCCTACGATGCCGAGGCTGCCAGCAAGGCCGGCGTGCGTACGATCGGCCTCCTCAGCGGCGGTTGGACAGCTGAAGAGTTGCGGGAAGCCGGCTGCATCGCGACCTACCGGGATCCAGCCGATCTGCTGGCCCAATACGACAGTTCGCCCCTGTCACGGTCACAGAGCTGAACCGATATGCGCAGCAGGAACCATGCATCCGGCAAATCGGGTGCGCTGCGTGAGCAGCCAGTCTGGGTCGATATCGCTGTTGGCTTGGTCGCTGGCCTCGTTGCGACACAGATCACCAACCTTGCGCAAAGACCCCTGAAGCAGGCCACTCCCGATCATGTCGATCGACATGAGAAAAAGGTGCGTCCCGGCGCGTCCTCGTCGTTGGTCGCCTCTCAGAAAGTAACCGAGGCGCTGAGCCTTTCGCCGTCGCAGCGCGAACAGGAGTGGCTGGGGCAGGCGATTCACTTCACGACAGGGATCGGCTGGGGACCGGTTTATGGTCTGTTGCGGCGGTACGCTCGCCTCAAACCGGTCAGTGCAGCCCTTGTGACGGGCGGCTCCATGTCGCTGATCCTAGATGAAGCCTTGGTTCCGGCGTTGGGCCTGAGCGCGCCTAACAACCACTATCCCCCGTTCACGCGGATGCGTGGTTTGGCAGCCCATCTGGTCTTTGGAGCTGCGGTGGCTGTTGTCGCTGAGGGACTTGGCCGTATTTTAGGTCGTCGAACGCAGTATTCAATAAACTAACTATTCAGGTTTCTCAACGGCTGCGGCTTCTTCCCGTCCGGCAAAATCTGCTGGAGGTGCTTGTGGACCATCTGCGCCGAGAATGGCTTACCAAGGAACAGCGCTCCATCGGGCAGGTCACCAGGCTGCGGCTTTGCCTGCCCGGAAGCAACGACGATCGAGATGTGCGGCCAGCGGCGTGCGGTTTCGCGGGCCAGCGCAAATCCGTCTCTGCCACCCGGCATCTGCACGTCGGTGAACAGGAGCACGATCAGGGCTTCCTGTTTGGCAAGCAACGCGACGGCATGATCACCGTCACTCGCCTCAAAGGTCCGGAACCGTGCATCCTCCAGAATGTCCATCGCGTCCATGCGGATCATCCCGTCATCATCGACGACCAATGCGTAGGGGGAATGATCCAGAGATCCAGTTTCCATGGCAACTTAATGCCTTACCCCCAAAAAAGGTCCTCCGGCCTGGTGTGGCTGACCAATCTCCCCGGATTACACTTGCGACGGCGTGCCCCAGGCTGAATGCACAGCCTGAGAGTTGCCAACTTTTGACAGCGTCACCTTAGCGTGCCACGGTCAAGCTATGTCAAACACGCCAACCCGCAATGTCGCGCTGACCCGCGAACTGGAAAGCTATATCCAGGCGCAGGTCACCAGCGGGTACTATGCCAACGCCAGCGAGGTCGTCCGTGCCGGGTTGCGGCTGCTGATCGAGCGCGATCACCAGGTTCGCAAAACACGCGCTACCGCGGGCAAGCCTGCCGCCGGCCGATGAACGTGCCCTACAATAACCTGTTCGGGACCCGCGACGTCCAGGCCGACATACACGCGGTCGAGAGCATCGCAGCGGTCCCGACGATCCTGGATGTGATCTGTCAGACCACCGGGATGGGCTTTGCCGCGGTTGCCCGCGTAACCGAGGATCGGTGGATCACCTGCAGCGTCAAGGACGAGATCGCCTTTGGCCTTCAACCGGGCAGTGAGCTGCCGCTTGCCACAACCATCTGCAACGAGATCCGCGCCAGCCACAGGCCCGTGGTGATCGACCACGTGGCTGAGGATCCAGCCTTCTGCAGCCACCACACCCCGCAGCGGTACGGGTTTCAGAGCTACATCTCGATGCCGATCATCCTGCCAGACGGCAGCTTCTTCGGCACGCTCTGCGCCATCGATCCCAAGCCGGCGCTCGTCAGTACCCCGGCTGTGACCGGCATGTTCCGGATGTTTGCCGACCTGATCGGCTTTCATCTGGACGCACACCGGCGCCTGGCTGGTGGTGAAGCCCTGCAGCGCAGCGAGACCTTCGTCAAAGGCATCCTTGCGGCCAGCCCGGACTGCGTGAAGGTTCTTTCCACCGCCGGAGTTATCGAGTTCATGAGTGCTCGCGGTGTCGAGCTGAACCAACTGGACTCCCTGCAGGATGTGCTCGGCCAGGAGTACGCCGCGCTCTGGCCGGCAGAGGAGCAATCCAAGGTCCGTGACGCCGTCCGCCTGGCGGTCGCCGGCACTCCGGCCCGCATGGAGGGTTTTGCGCCGACGACGAAGGGCGAACCACGCTGGTGGGAGGTCAGCTTTGCCCCGTTCCAGCCCGAGGGCGCCGCAGAACTCAAGCTGGTCGGGATCTCCCGTGACATTACCGACCGGGTTATCGCAGAGGGCACCCGGCGCACCGGCGCCGAGGCCTTGCGGGCGCTAAACGACAGCCTCGAGCAGCAGGTTACCGAGCGGACTGCCGAGCTGCGGCTGTCCCAGGACATCCTCGAGGCGAGCGCAGCGCCGATCTGCGCCTTCGATACGGACTATCGCCTGATCGCCTTCAACAAGGCGCACAGTGACGAGTTTTTCCGGATTTTCGGTCACCGAGTGCAGGTCGGCGAGGTCTTCCACGAGCTGTTCCCGCCGGACCAAGCGCCGATCATGCAGGGCTTCATGACCCGCGCGCTGCAGGGCGAAGTCTATACGGTTACGGAGGAATTCGGCGATCCGGACCTGGCCAAGCCGTGCTGGGAGGTCTCCTACTCACCCCTGCGCAACCGGGAGGGGCGGATCATCGGCGCCTTCCACTGGGCCAAGGACATTTCAGAGCGGCTGCGTGCCGAGGCTGAGCTGGTTGAAACTCAGGAGGCGCTGCGCCAGTCCCAGAAAATGGAGGCCGTCGGCCAGCTGACCGGTGGGGTCGCTCACGACTTCAACAACCTGCTGACGATCATCCGCTCGTCGGTGGACTTCCTGCACCGGCCTGATCTGCCGGAGGAGCGGAAGGAGCGCTACCTCAATGCCGTGTCCGATACGGTCGATCGCGCCGCCAAACTGACCGGCCAGTTGCTCGCCTTCGCCCGGCGCCAGGCACTCAAGCCTGAGGTGTTCGAGGTCGGCCAACGGCTGCGTACGGTGGCTGAAATGCTCAACACCGTGACCGGGGCCCGCATCCGGCTTGAGATCCAGACACCCAGCGAGCCCTGTTTCGTGAAGGCCGACCTCAACCAGTTCGAGACGGCCCTGATCAACATGGCGGTGAACGCCCGCGACGCCATGGACGGGGAAGGGACCCTGACCCTGCGGCTTGCCCGCCAGTGTAAGCTGCCGCAGATTCGTGGCCATGCCGGCGCCAAGGGCGCCTTTGCGTCCGTGTCGCTCAGCGACACCGGCACCGGGATGAGTCCCAATCAGTTCGGCCGCATCTTCGAGCCGTTCTACACCACCAAGGAGGTCGGCAAGGGCACCGGGCTCGGCCTCAGCCAGGTGTTTGGGTTCGCCAAGCAGTCCGGCGGGGACGTGAATGTCGAGAGCCAGCTGGGTCGCGGCACGACGTTCACGCTGTACCTGCCCGAAATTACAGCCGAGTCTGTGCCAGCCCGGCCCGACACGTCCCCCACTGAACCGGGCTCACCGCTGGGCGCCGGCCAGAGCGTGCTGGTGGTGGAAGATTACCTTGAGGTTGGCCGCTTCGCCACGCAGATCCTCGAGGATCTGGGCTACCGGACAACCTGGGCCGTCAACGCCGAGGAAGCGCTGGAAAAGCTCGGTGCCACGGGCAACGGGTTCGACGCCGTGTTCTCGGATGTGGTGATGCCGGGCATGGGCGGCCTCGAGCTCGCGAAGGAGCTGCGCCGCCGCCTGCCCAGTTTGCCGGTGCTGCTGGCGTCCGGATACAGTCACGTGCTGGCCCAGGATGGCTCTGAGGGCATCGAGCTGCTGCATAAGCCGTATTCGGCCGAGCAGCTGGGACGCATCCTGCGCAAAGTCACTGACCAGCGCATGCTCCGTCTGGTCGGCTGAAGCGGGGTTCAGCTATCGGCGATCTCGACTTGATCGCCAACGCCAGCGGTCTTGCCGCTGAGGCCGGGAACCTCGTCCAGCTGGCGGAGGCTGGTGAACCGGCCGCGCTCTTCTCGGTAGCGGACAATCTCGTGCCCATGACCTTTGAGGGCAGGCACACCGTCCAGCTCGGCGGCGGTTGCCGTGTTAAGATCTATCATGGGTGGGATCGCTGGGTCAGCGCCGGTAGGATGCCGCCGGTTCCTGGAATGTTCCGCAGCCATCATGGCATGACGCCGCGTGATTGCCGTGCCGAGGCGCGGCGGTCCGCTACGCACGCATAAGGACAGGCGCGATGGTCATTTTCACCATTGTCCTGGCCAGCTTCGTCGTTGCCTTGGTCCTGGTCGCGTCGACGCGCCTTCCCGCTGTCGCAATAGCTGGCGCGCTTCCTGTTGCTGCCGCTGCCTGTGCCTACCTCGCGATCGTGCTGTCTCCTTCGACCGGCTCAACCGCGCCGGTCGCCGTGCCGTTGGTTATATTATTCGTCGCCTTTGGCTCGGTGTCCGGCGCAGTGATGGGGGCCCACCGTCGCTCAGCACGGGCCATAAGGTGCCTGGGCCGACGAGGCGAGAGGTAGGGGGAAGAACCTCCTGCCTCGCCGGTATTCCCCGACGCATCGGCCGGGGCCGGGAGAGCATCTGGAGCACCACCGCGAACGGTCAAGCTAGCCGCCAATGATGCCTGAACGGGCTGCTCGCCTTCATCTCGGCTGCTTGCCTGCGCCGCATCTGAGCAGCGGTTGCGATGACCGAAGCAGAAATTGCAGATGAAGATGTGCAAAATGGCACGGCGTTTCAGAAGATTCGGCCCTAACTCAGCGCTACGCAACAAGTCACGGCCAGCCGCCTTTCGACGGAGACCGCGCAAGCCTTGTAGGGTTGTGCCATGAACATTCGCATCAGTTCTGCCATCGCTGCTGTTATCCTGAGTGCCGGCGCGATTTCGTCGCCTGTTCTCGCCCAGAGCATCTCAACGGTCCGAGGTGAGAAGCCTTCGAGCTTCTTCACTGATCGTGCGGCTCCGAACGCCTATGACGACCTGACGACCGGTTCAATCGACACAAGTTGGAACCGCGGCGTCGATCGCTCAGCCAAAGAGGGCAACGCGGAACTCAATAACCGCTCTGTGCCCAACTACGGCATGACTTCCGGTGGCCCGTCGCGATAAGCCCCCACCGCTTCGTCGGTACAGAAGAACCGGTCGAACGAAGTGACGGTAGCGATGATCAAACCCGCCAGCCCGTGAGTAGATCGGGCGGCGGGGCTGCTCATTGATTATTAACCATACCGACCCCATCTGAGGGACATGCCGATCGCGATCCTGTCGCTTGATCGGACGCGGCCACGATGCCGGGATTGAGGTGACGCCGGATGTACGCGCACCTTCGTTCCGGCTTCCGTGGCCGTTCTCTTTTGCGGCTACCTCAGAAGGCGGCGGCCTGCTTCACCCGATCGTCGGCCGGGACCTTCCACTGGACGGCGCCGGGAAGGGCGTAGCCGCCCTGGCGGTGCACCGAGCCGATGTTGGTGGCGAGACCTCCGGTCTCCAGAGTCAGGGCACCGACCGTCTTGGTGTTGTCGATGCGGCCCGGCTCGCCTGCGAAGGCGACGGTGGCGGCCAAAGTGAGCGCCAGGGTGGCAACAGCGCGCGAGATGATCTGCTTGGACATGTTGTTCAGCCTCTTCATTGTTCTTGCGGCGGCCCCCCGTCGCTTCATGAAAAGGAATGTGCGGGCACGGGTCTTATGAATCAAATGGGATGATTTCATAATACTCATCGATGGCGTGCATATTATCCGGCTCGGCACTTACGTGATCGTGGTGCCGAACTAACGCAGCCGACTGGAT
>JAGTAM010000648.1 GCA_023422485.1 Pseudomonadota bacterium
GCGACGGTTTGCTCGAAGATCGTAACGAGTAGTCGAGGGGCGCGAGCCACCCGGTTTCGGGCTTGGATTTCGCGCTGTGCGTGGTGGTGTTGCGTAAGAACGGTGCCCTTGCCTCCCTCTTCGATGCGCGTCTCGCCGGGCTGGTCCACGCCTCCGCGATGGCCGAGCCCGGCGTGCGCTTCCGCCACGAGCGGTTCCTGATCTCGCGCCTCGCCACCGGTGCCGCGATGATGGCGGGGCTGCCGCCCTATCTGGTCTGGCGCGGCGTCCCGAGCGGGATCGAGGCGATCGCCATCGCCAGCCTGTTCCTGCCACTGCTCGCGGCCGTCGTGCTGTCGCGCACCGGCTCGCTCTGGGTCGCGCATGCCCTGTCCTCGCTCGGCCTGACCGGTATCGTCGTCTGCCTCGCCGCGCTCACCGGCGGCGCGAATTCGGCCGCCGCCATCTGGCTCGTGGCGGTGCCGCTCGAAGCGATGATCTCCGGCTCGCGCCGGGCGACGATCGCGGCCTCCGTCATCGCCGTCCTCGGCGCCTTCGCCGTCGCGCTGAGCGGCTACCTGCCGGTGGGAAGCCTCGCGCTGACGTGGCCCAACGCCGTCGTCATGCCCGTCTTCGCCGTCACCGCCATCGGCCACATCGCGGCGCAGGCGATGGAGCACATGCGCCGCGAGGGCGAGTGGCGCACCCGCATGCAGGACAACGAGGCCCGCGACCGCCTGCTGCTCTCGGCCATCGACGACCTCGTGACCTGGCACGATTCCAACGGCCGCGTGCTGGAGGCCAGCGGTTCGGCCGCCCGCTTCGTCGGCGCCGAGGCGAGCCGCCTGCGCGGCCACGGCCTGCTCGACCGGGTGCATATCGGCGACCGTCCGGCGCTGCTCCAGGCGATCAGCGATGTCGCCGCCCACGGTGCCCCGGCGACCGTGCCCTTCCGCCTGCATCTCGACGCACCGCGGGCCGACGGCAGCCGCACGATCTTCGCCGAGATGCGGGCGCATCGGATCGAGGCGGGGCTGGCCGGCGCCAACGGCTCGACCGTCGTCGCCGTGACCCGCGACGTGTCCGAGCACCGTCGCCACGCCCAGGAGCTCGACCGTGCCCGTGCCGAGGCCGAGCGCGCCGACGAGGTTAAGACCCACTTCCTCGCCACCGTCAGCCACGAGCTGCGTACCCCGCTCAACGCCATCATCGGTTTCTCCGACGTGCTGGGCGGGGAGGGCGCGGTGAGCCTCTCGCCGGAGCGCTCCCGCGAATATGCCGGCATCATCGCCCAGTCCGGGCGTCATCTGCTCGACGTCGTGAACACCCTGCTCGACATCTCGCGCATCCGCGGCGGGCATTTCGACTTCCAGCCCGAGCCGGTCGATGTCGAGGCGCTGATCCGCGGCTGCTGCGACCTGATGCGGCTCAAGGCCGACGCCTCGGGCATCACTCTGGCGAGCGCGCCCGTGCCCGCCGGCTGCGCCCTCGTGGCGGACGCCCGCGCCTGCCGCCAGATGCTGATCAACCTGATCTCGAACGCCGTGAAGTTCACGCCCCGCGGTGGTCGGGTCGAGGTGATGGTGCGCCGGGGCGGCGCCTATCTCGACCTCGTGGTGAGCGACACCGGCATCGGCATCACCGAGGCCGACCTGCCGCGGCTCGGCGACCCCTTCTTCCAGGTCGGCGGCGGCTACGGCCGGACCCACGAGGGCACCGGGCTCGGGCTTTCGGTGGTCCGCGGCCTCGCCGGGCTGCACGGCGGTGCCGTCTCGGTCGAGAGCGCGCCGGGCAGGGGCACGGCGGTCACCGTGACGCTGCCGCTCGATTGCAGCCGCGCCAAGGCCGCCACGACCGCCGGTAAAGCGGGGTCCGACAGCGCGAAGATCGTGCCGGCGCAGAACCAGCCGGCCCCGATCCGCACCTCGGTGCGGGGCGCGGCATCGGAGCCGGCGCCCGAGCCGATCCGCCTGCCGGTCGGCTTGTTCGATCCTGCCCCAATGCCCGCCCCAATGCCCGCCAACGCCCCGATGCGCCGCGCCGGATGAGCCGATCGAACGCAGCACGGCAGACACCCGGGGCAGGGTCCCTGTTCTTGCATCGTCGTTTCCGGAGGGCCGGACCCCGCCTGGCGGGACGATGCGTTGAAGGAGCGAAATGATGCGCGAGCCGCCCGCCCGACGGGACCAGCGCGAGATTGTTGTCCCCGGTGACATGCGTGCCGGGCGAGGTCCGGCCCGGTCGCCGCGCCGCAAGCCGGCGCCCCGCGGATCGACCGCCGCCGGCTGGCAGGCCGCTGCCCTGTCCGCGGCGAGCGGGGCCGGGCGGTTCTGCCTGCGCTATCCCGGCGGCGTGTTCGGAACGCTGCACGGTGCCGGCGCGGCGATCTATGTCTGCGTCAACGCCATGGGCCTTCAGGACGGGCCGCACCCGGCGCCGATCCTACCGACCGTCGAGGCGAAGCCGGTGGCGGCAAAGCCTGCGCCGCCGCCGGTGCGGGAGGTCCGCACCGTGGAGGCGCCGAAGCCCGCCCCCGTGCGGGACGTGCCGGCCGCGCCCCGCGACGCGATCGCCGACATGATCCGCTCCGGCGAGACGACCGCCTCGGTCACGCCCAAGGCGGAGCGCAAGCCTGAACCGAAGCCGGCCGCGAAAGAGAAGGCCGAGGTGAAGGCGGATGCGGGCAAGCCCGACGCATTGAAGCCCGACCCCACCGTGATCCGCGTCCAGCGGGCGCTGGCCAAGCTCGGCTACGGTCCGCTCAAGGACGACGGCCTGATGGGACCGGGCACGAAGGCGGCGATCGAGAAGTTCGAGCGCGACCGCAAGCTGCCGGTGAAGGGCGAGGCCGCCGGGCCGACCCTGCGCGCCCTGACCCGCGAGATGACCGCCAAGG
>JAGTAM010000034.1 GCA_023422485.1 Pseudomonadota bacterium
TGGCGCTCAAGGCCGGCATGCGGCTCGGGCTCTACCGCGATCTGGCGGTCGGCGCCGACCGGGGCGGCTCGGAGATCTGGTCTCATCCCGAGCGCTTCGCCAACGGCGTCTCCATCGGCGCGCCGCCGGACCTGCTCGCGCCCAAGGGTCAGGATTGGGGGCTGCCGGCTTTCGATCCTCTGGAGATGGAGCGCGACGGCCTCAAGGCGTTCCGGGCGCTGGTGAAGGCGAACATGCGCCATGCCGGCGCGATCCGCATCGACCACGCCTTCCAGCTCGCCCGTCTGTTCCTGATCCCGCTCGGCCGTTCGGCCCGCGAGGGTGCCTACGTCGCGATGCCGTTCGAGCCGATGCTGGCGGTGCTGCGGCTGGAGAGCCACCGCGCGAAATGCCTCGTCATCGCCGAGGATCTCGGCACCGCGCCGGAGGGCTTCTCCGACGCGCTGATGTCATCGGGCATCCTCAGCTACCGCATCCTTGCCTTCGAGCGCGAGCATGGCGGCGCCTTCAAGGCGCCCGAGGCCTATCCCAAGGATGCGCTGACCGCGATCACCACCCACGATCTGCCGACCTTCGTCGGCTGGTGGCGCGGGGTCGATACCGACACGCGGCAATCGCTCGGCCTCTACGATGCCGACCGGGCCGAGGCGGAGCGCACCGAGCGCGTCGCCGAGCGCTGGCGCCTGTCGGAGGCGCTCGCCGCTCAACAGCTCCTGCCGAGTTCCGAGCCGCCGGAGCACGCGCCCTTCGAAGCCGCCGCGCGCTACCTCGCCCGCGCGCCCTCGATCCTGACTGCCGTGCAGTACGAGGACGTGGTCGGCGAGCTGTCGCAGGCGAACGTGCCGGGCTCGACCGAGGGCTACCCGAACTGGCGGCGCAAGCTCGACCGCAATCTCGAAGCGATCGCCGCGCCGGGTGGCCCGCTCGCCAAGCTCGCCGCCGCCCTCTCGGCGGAGGAGCGCGGACCGCGCTCCGGCGCCGCGCGCCTCTCTTCGGCTCCGCCGCGGGCGACCTACCGCCTGCAATTCCACGAGGGCTTCACCTTCGCGGATGCGGAGAAGATTGTCCCCTACCTCGCGAGGCTCGGGGTGAGCCACGTCTACGCCTCGCCGCTCCAGCGGGCGCGGCCGGGCTCGACCCACGGCTACGACATCGTCGACCACTCGCAAATCAATCCGGAAATCGGCGGCGAGGAGGGCTTCCGCAGCTTCACCGACGCGCTCCACGCGCACGGGCTGAAGCTTCTGCTCGATATCGTGCCCAATCACATGGGCGTGGGTGGTGCCGACAATCCGTGGTGGCTCTCGGTGCTCGAATGGGGCGGTCTCTCACCCGCGGCCAATGCTTTCGACATCGACTGGGAGCGGCTTGGCGCCAACGGCAAGCTCGTCATCCCCTTCCTCGGCGAGCGCTACGGCGAGGCGTTGGAGAAGGGCACGCTTGAGCTGAAGTTCGACGAGGCAGCCGGTGCCTTCAGCGTCTGGCACTACGAGCACCAGTTCCCGATCTGCCCGCTGCAATACCCGACGATCCTCAACCGGGCGCTCGCGGCCCTCGGCGAGATCGGCGACGACATGTCGGCGGAGGTGCTCTCGATCACAGAGCGCCTGCGCGCCATGGGCGAGGAGACGAACCCCGAGCGGCGCCGGGCGATGCCCGAGGCGGCCGAGGAGTTGAAGCGCCAGCTCGCGGGCGCCGTGCGGGCCTCGCCGCAGATGGCAGCGTCGATCTACCGGGCGCTGCACCTGCTCAACGGCAACCGCGACTATCCCGACAGCTTCGGGCCGCTTCATCGGCTGCTCGAACAGCAATCCTACCGGCTCGCCCATTGGCGCATCGCGTCGAGCGACATCAACTACCGCCGCTTCTTCGACGTGAATTCGCTGGCGGGCCTCCGGGTCGAGCTATCGGACGTCTTCGTCCGCTCGCACGACCTGCTGTTTCGCCTGATCGGCGAGGGTCGGATCGACGGCCTGCGCATCGATCACATCGACGGACTCGCAGACCCGCTCGGCTACGCCCGCGCGCTCCAGGCGGCGGTCGGACCTGGCTTCTACATCGTAGTCGAGAAGATTCTCGAGCCGGGCGAGAAGCTGCGCGACTGGCCGGTCGCCGGCACCACCGGCTACGACGTGCTGAACCAGCTCGACGGCATTCTGGTCGACAAGGCACTGAAGCCGCGTATCGAGAAGTTCTATCGGTGGGCCACCGATATGGACGAGCCCTACGGTTTCCAGTTCCGCGCGGCCAAGGCGGAGATTTTGGAGATCAGCTTCGCCTCGGAACTCGAGGTGATGACCGGCGACCTCAAGCAGATTGCCGATTCCGACCGGCGCACCCGCGACTTCTCCACGAATGCCATCCGCCGGGCGCTGATCGAGATCGTCGCGCGCTTCCCCGTCTACCGCTCTTACCTGCCGGGCGATCTCGATGAGACCGAGATCGAACTGGAGGATGTGCGGCTGATCGAGGGGGCCGTGCGCAAGGCCAAGCGCTGGAGCGCCCTGCCGGACCGATCGGTCCACGACTTCGCCGCCGATGCCCTGCTTGGGCGCATCGATGTCGGCGGCGCGGGACACCCGGATCAGCAGGTGGTGCTGCGCTTCCGCCGCCGCTTCCAGCAGCTCACCGGGCCGGTGATGGCCAAGAGCCTGGAAGACACGCTGTTCTACCGCTTTGTCGAACTGCTTGCCCTCAACGAGGTCGGCGGCGATCCCGGCGAGTACGGCATCGATGCGGAGCATTTCCACGCGCTCCAGGCGGCGCGGGCCCGCGACTGGCCGAACGCGATGATCACCACGGCCACCCACGACACCAAGCGCGGCGAGGATGCCCGCTCGCGCCAGCTCGCCCTCTCCGAGCTCCCGGAGGAGTGGGCGCGCGCCTGGGATACCTGGCGGCGCGCCTCGGAAGGCCACATCAAGCAAGTCGAGGGCGAGCCCGCTCCCGATCCCAACGATCAGTGGATGTTCCTCCAGGCGATCCTCGGCGCTTGGCCTTTGGAGCTCTTCGAGCGCGACGACGCCGACGCGATCGAGGACTTCCGCAAGCGGCTCGACGCCTACGCCGAGAAGGCCCTGCGCGAGAGCAAGCGCCGGTCGAGCTGGGTCAATGTCGATGAGGGTTACGAGAGCGCCGTCCACGCGCTCTTCGCCGCTCTCATCGCTCCCGGATCGGATTGCCTGCAGCGCCTCCGGCCGCTGGTGCGGCGGCTCGCCTTCCTCGGCATGATCGCCGGCCTCGGTCGCACGGTGCTCAAATGCACCCTGCCGGGCATTCCCGACACGTACCAGGGTACCGAGTTCTGGGACTTCTCCTTCGTCGATCCCGACAACCGGCGGCCGGTCGATTACGAGGACCGGGCGCGGGCGCTGGAAGCCGGCGGCGCACCGGCCGAGCTGATCGGCGCTTGGCCGGACGGTCGCGTGAAGCAGGCGACGCTCGCGCGCCTGCTCGCCGACCGGGCGGCGCGACCGGCCTTCTACGCCGATGCCGACTACCGGCCGCTCACGGCAGAGGGTCCACGCGCCGACCACGTCATCGCCTTTACCCGCTCGGCGGCGACCTCCGGCGCCGACGATCTGCTGGTGGCGGTGCCCCGCCTCGTCGCACGCATGACGCCCGAATCGGCTTGGTCGGGCGAGGCCTTCGCCGGAACCGTCCTGCGGGTGCCGGAGGGCAGCCGGTGGACCGATGTGATCGGCGGAGGCGAAGTGAGCGCCGAGGGCGGTCGGCTCGATCTCGGTCGGCTCTTCGCGGCGCTGCCCTATGTGGTGCTGCGGCGCGCCGCCTGAGGGCGGCGCATGAGATTTCCGGTCACCGATGCCGTGACCGGACCGGGCCTGCGGGTGTTACGAGATAGCCCTTCCGCGGCCTCGACCCATCAGAACGCGCCAAGGCGTGAAGCGACAAGACGGAGGCGATCGATGAACGCACCGAACACCGCGATGGCGCCCGCAACCCGGACCGGGGCGGAGACGGTGGCCCTGCCGGCCGCCTTCGCACCGCGCGCAGAGGGGCCGCGCATCTACAACCTGTTCCCGCTCCTCGTCGGCACGGTCTCGGCCTGGACGGCGGAGCTGCCGCGCATCGCCGGTCTCGGCTTCGACTGGGTCTATCTGAACCCCTTCCACCAGACCGGCGGCTCACGAAGCCTCTACGCCGTGGCCGACCTCGATGCGCTGGATGAGCGCTTCCGCGACCCCGACGGCACGCCCGACGACGAGCAGATCACCCGCTTCTGCAGGGCGGCCGAGTCGCACGGCATCTCGGTGATGAGCGACCTCGTCATCAACCACACCGCCGACAATGCCCGACTGTTCCACGAGCGGCCCGATCTTTTCGTGCGCGACGCCGAGGGCAAGCCGGTGAGCCCGGCGGCGATCGATCCCGACGATCCGTCGAAGCGCACGGTCTGGGGGGACCTGATCGAGCTCGACTACCATTCCGACCACGCGCGGGGTGAGCTGATCCGCATCTTCGACGGCTACATCGCCCGGCTCCAGCGCCTCGGCGTGCGCGGCTTCCGCTGCGATGCCGCCTACAAGGTGCCGCCGGATGTCTGGCGTGCCCTGATCGAGGCCGCCAAGCAGCGCGAGCCCGAAACGCTGTTCGCCGCCGAGACCTTGGGCTGTACCTTCGAGGAGGCGCAGGCCACGGCGGGTGCCGGCTTCGACTACCTGTTCAACTCCTTCGCGTGGTGGAACCTCAAGGCGCCCTGGGCGCTGGAGCAATACGAGCGGCTGCGGGTGGTCGCCCCCTCCATCGCCTTCCCCGAGAACCACGACATGAGCCGGCTCGCCGCCGACATCCCCGGCGACGCCGACGCGGTCGCCCGGCGGCTCAAGACGCGCTACGCGCTCGCGGCCTTTTTCTCGGCCGGCGTGCTGATGCCGATCGGCTACGAGTGGGGCTATCGCCGCGCGTTGCACGTCGTCGAGACCGATCCGGGCTCGCGCGAACACGAGACCGGCATCGACATCTCGGGCTTCGTGACGGCAATCAACGCGCTGAAGGCCGAGATTCCGGCCGCCAATGTCGAGGGCGCGCAGATGCGGCTCTCGGCGCCGGACGCGCCGTTCACCGCCCTGTTCCGCACCGATACCGGCCACCCGGCCTCGGCGCATTCGGCAACGCTGATCCTGTTCAATCCGGGAGAGGCACCGGCCCCGGTCGATGCCGGCCGCCTGATTGAGCGGACCGGCGGTCAACTCGGCACCTTCGTCGATCGCACCCCCGAGGCCGAACCCATCGCATTCCATCCGGGTGCCAGCATCGATCTGCGGCCGGGCGAGATCCGCATCCTCGTGGCCGAGCGCGCGAAGGTCGCCGCCCCGCCACCTCCGACGACACCGGAGGGCAAGGGCCGCGTCGTCATCGAGGCGGTGACGCCAGAGATCGATGGCGGCCGCTCGGCGGTCAAGCGTGTCGTCGGTGAGCAGGTGCGCGTCGAGGCCGATATCTTCTCGGACGGCCACGAGATCATCAACGCGGCGATCCTGTCCCGCGTGGTCGGCGAAGAGACCTGGCGGCGCGACCCGATGGTGTTCGTCGACAACGACCGCTGGGCCGGCCACTTCCCGCTGGAGAAGAACGCCCGCTACGAGTTCACCATCGAGGCGTGGCGCGACGGCTTCTCATCCTGGGTGCGCGACACCCTCAAGAAGCGCGATGCCGGCGTGGATGTGCGCCTGGAGACGATCGAGGGCGTCGAGCTGATCCAGATCGCCGAGGATCTGGCGAGCGGCGCCGACAAGCAGCGGCTCGATGCGCTGATCCGTTCGCTCGCCGCCGAGCCCGAGGGCTCGCCCGTGATCCTCGAAAAGATCCTGGCCCCTGAAGCGACGGCGCTGATCCGGCGCAATGCGGAGCGGGTGAACCTCTCGCGCTATCCGGTCAACATCCCGGTCATCGCAGACCGCCTCGCGGCTCGCTTCTCGGCTTGGTACGAGATCTTCCCGCGCTCGCAATCCGGCGACCCGAACCGTCACGGCACCTTCGCCGACGTGATCCGACACCTGCCCGAGATCCGCGAACTCGGCTTCGACGTGCTCTACTTCACGCCGATCCACCCAATCGGCAAGACCAACCGCAAGGGCAAGAACAACACCCTCAAGGCGCAGCCCGGTGACGTCGGCTCGGTCTATGCGGTCGGCTCGGAGGAGGGCGGTCACGAGGCCGTGCATCCCGAACTCGGCACGCTGGAGGATTTCCGCCAGCTCGTCGCCGCAAGCCACGCCCACGGCATGGAAGTCGCCATCGATTTCGCGATTCAGTGCTCGCCCGACCATCCCTGGATCAAGAACCACCCGGAATGGTTCGAGTGGCGCCCCGACGGCACGCTGAAATTCGCCGAGAACCCGCCCAAGAAGTACGAGGACATCTCCAACGTCCATTTCTACGGCGGGGCTTTGCCCTCGCTCTGGATCGAGCTGCGCGACATCGTGCTCGGCTGGTGTGCGCATGGCGCCCGCATCTTCCGGGTCGACAACCCGCACACCAAGCCGATCCCATTCTGGGAGTGGATGCTGCGCGAGGTGAACGCCAAGTATCCCGACGCGATCTTCCTGGCGGAAGCTTTCACCCGCCCGAAGATGATGAAGAAGCTGGCAAAAGCCGGATATCAGCAGAGCTACACCTACTTCACGTGGCGCAACACGAAGCAGGAGCTAACGGAGTACGCCCTCGAACTCGCCGGCGAGATGGGCGAATACTACCGGCCGAATTTCTTCGCGAATACGCCGGACATCAACCCCTACTATCTGCAGACCAGCGGGCGGCCGGGCTTCATCGTGCGCGCGACGCTCGCCGCGACGCTGTCCTCGATCTACGGCATCTATAACGGCTTCGAGCTGTGCGAGGCCGCGCCCTATCCCGGCAAGGAAGAGTATCTCGACTCCGAGAAGTACGAGCTGAAGGCCTGGGATTATCACCGGCCCGGCAACATCCGCGAGCACATCATCAAGCTCAATCAGGCGCGCCGGGACAACCCAGCCCTGTGGGATTTCCGGAACATCCACTTCACGGGTGCCTGGAACGACAACATCATCGCCTATGCGAAAGTGACGCCGGAGCGTGACAACTGCGTGTTCGTGATGGTCAACCTCGATCCGAAGAACCGCCAGGAATGCACCTACGAGGTGCCGCTGCATCTGCTCGGCCTGCCCGACGACGGAGCGGTCGAGGTCGAGGATCTGCTCGCGGGCTACAAGTTCGAGCTCTACGGCAAGA
>JAGTAM010000307.1 GCA_023422485.1 Pseudomonadota bacterium
GGTGCCCTCTTCCTTCATCTTCTTGAAGGCCGGGCTCTCGCTCATCTGCAGACGGATCCAGACCGAGATCGCGAGCAGCACCACCGAGACGAGGAACGGAATGCGCCAGCCCCAGACCTGGAAGGCGGTCAGCGTGGTCGTGGTGCCGTCCGCGTTGGTCACGGTGGTGGTCGGGTAGGCGCTGTTCACGTAGCCCTGCGTCGACAGGATGATGATGAGCGAGAGCAGCAGGCCCAGCGTCGCCGTCGTCTGGATGAAGGCGGTGTAGAAGCCGCGCCGTCCCATCGGAGCGTGCTCGGCCACGTAGACGGCGGCGCCGCCGTACTCGCCACCGAGGGCGAGGCCCTGGAGCATGCGCAGCGCCAGCAGCGTCACCGGCGCGATCCAGCCGACATTGTAGGCCGCGAGCGTCGAGTAGGAGGGCAGCAGGCCGACCGCGAAGGTCGAGATGCCCATGATCAGGATCGTGACAAGGAAGGTGTACTTGCGGCCGACCATGTCACCCAGGCGGCCGAACACCAGGGCACCGAAGGGGCGCACGAGGAAGCCCGCGGCGAAGGCCAGCAGCGCGAAGATGTTGCGGGTCGCCTCCGGATAAGCGGAGAAGAACTGCGCGCCGATGATCGCGGCGAGCGAGCCGTAGAGATAGAAATCGTACCACTCGAAAACGGTCCCGAGCGAGGAGGCCATGATGACCTTCTTCTCGCCGGCAGTCATCGGCCTGACTGCGTCCGCGGACCGCGCTACTGCGGTTGCCCCAGCCATCTTTGTCGCTCCTCCAGGTCACACGTGTGCGGGCGTCCGGTTCTCCAGCTTCGACCCGCTTCATGCGCTCGGCGCATGCACGCGCTCGTGTTACCGCATGCCTCGAAGTTGCCCAATAGGTAAATCGACGCGAAAGATGCGTAGTTGACAGAATTCGCGTTGCTGTAACGGATGAAAACGTGATGCGCGCAAAAAGGGCGCCGCCTCGCCGGCCCCGCCCGTCAGGGTTCGTGTGCGTCAGAGGCTCAGTGGGCGTGGGCGCCCGAGGCTCCGATGCCGGTCTCCGAGCGGACGAACTGGGCATCGAAGGCGGCGCGCTCGCGGTCGGCCCGGCGGGTCCGGTCGATCTTCGAGACGCCCCAGATCGTCAGGAACGCCAGCGGCATCGAGAACAGGGCCGGGTTCGCGTACGGGAACAGCGCCTGGGGATGTCCGAAGGTCTTCACCCAGACCGCGTCGGACAGCACCACCATCGCGACGGCCGCCACGAGGCCGACGAGGCCGCCGGCCAGCGCACCCCAGGTCGTGGTGCCGCGCCAGAGGATCGACATGGTCAGGACCGGGAAGTTGCAGCTCGCCGCCACCGAGAAGGCGAGTCCGACCATGAAGGCGACGTTCTGGTTCTCGAAGACGTAGCCGAGATAGATCGCCACGATGCCGATGCCGACGGCGGAGAGCTTGGAGAGGTTCACCTCCGCCTTCTCGGTGGTGCGACCGCGGGCGAAGACCTGGGCGTAGAGATCGTGGCTGATCGCCGAGGCGCCGGCGAGCGTCAGGCCCGCCACCACCGCGAGGATGGTCGCGAAGGCCACCGCCGAGATGAAGCCGAGGAAGTACGGCCCGCCGACGGCATTGGCGAGGTTCACGGCCACCATGTTGGTGCCGCCGATCATGTCCTTGAGTTTGTCGTAGGTGGTGCCGTCGGCGCCGAGCTTGAAGTAGCTCGGATCGGACATCAGCAGAGCGATGCCGCCGAAGCCGATGATGAAGGTGAGGATGTAGAAGTAGCCGATCAGGCCGGTGGCGTAGAACACCGACTTGCGGGCGGCCTGGGCGTCCGACACCGTGAAGAAGCGCATCAGGATGTGGGGTAGGCCAGCCGTGCCGAACATCAGTCCGACGCCGAGCGAGATCGAGTCGATCGGGTTCGAGACGAGGCCGCCGGGCGCCATGATCGCGTCACCCTTCGGATGCGTCTGCACCGCGGTCGCGAACAGTTTCTCGGGGCTGAAATCGTAGAGGTAGAGGACGGCGCCAGCCATGAAGGTCGCGCCGCCGAGCAGAAGACAGGCCTTGATGACCTGTACCCAGGTCGTCGCCTTCATGCCGCCGAAGGCGACGTAGATGATCATCAGCGCGCCGACGATCACCACGGCGTAAAGGTAGTCGAGGCCGAACAGGAGCTGGATCAGCTTCCCCGCGCCGACCATCTGCGCAATCAGGTAGAAGGCCACCACGACGAGGGTGCCGGTCGCGGAGATGATGCGGATCGAGGTCTGATCGAGCCGGAAGCTCGCGACGTCGGCGAAGGTGAACTTGCCGAGGTTGCGCAGCCGCTCGGCGATCAGGAACAGCACGATCGGCCAGCCGACGAGGAAGCCCGTCGAGTAGATCAGGCCATCGAAGCCGGAGGAATAGACGAGCCCCGAGATGCCGAGAAAGGAGGCCGCCGACATGTAGTCGCCGGCAATCGCCAGGGAGTTCGTGCGCGCTGAGATGCCGCCGCCCGCCGCGTAGAAGTCTGCGGCCGACTTCGAGCCCTTCGCCGCCCGGTAGGTGATGCCGAGGGTGAACAGCACGAAGAAGAGGAACATGAAGATCGCGGGCCAGTTCGTAGCCTGCTTCTGCACCGCACCCATATCGGGTCCGGCCGCGAGCGCCGAAACCGTGCCGAGCGCGAGGCTCGCGCCGAGAAGGACGAGACGGATCACGCGACGGCTCACTTGGCGAGGCTCCGGATGAGGTCGGCCGAGAGCCGGTCGTAGCGGGTGTTGGCGCGGGCGACGTAGATGCCGGTCAGCACGAAGGCGAAGACGATGACGAACATGCCCATGTAGAAGCCGAGCGAGGCGGTTCCGCCGACCTTGGTGGCAAGCAGCGCCTTGTCGAAGGCGATGAGGCCGATGAAGCCGAAATAGACCACCAGCATGAGGCCGGTCAGAATCCAGCCGAAGCGCGTGCGCTCGTGAACCAATGTCTTGAAGATCGGGTGTTCGGCGATGCGGTCGAGCCGGTGATCGGGCTCGGGCATGTGGGAGGCTGCCGCCCCGTGAGGCGCGCGGGCGTCCGGCGTCACGGACGGCCTCACGGTCTTGATGGTGTCCATGAATTTCCTTCCGCGCGATCTTGATCCGGCGCCGCGGCGGGCCGGGGATCGGCTGCTTACTCTGTGATCATGACAACGAAGGCGTCGGCGTTCGCCTCATTGCAGGCCGGGACCGGAGCGTCCGAGGGATGCATCCGGTTCGACGCGACTGGGCCGATCGGTTCCGAGTGCGAGTCATGCCCGAAACGGTTCCGGCCGCACGCGGCGGCCGGAACGGTCGTCATCCGCTCAGGCCGAGCGGTTCTGCCGGTTCTCGATCAGATCATCGACCACCGCCGGCTCGGCCAGCGTCGAGGTATCGCCGAGCGAACCGAAATCGTCCTCGGCGATCTTGCGCAGGATTCGGCGCATGATCTTGCCCGAGCGGGTCTTGGGCAGGCCGGGCGCGAACTGGATCAGGTCGGGCGAGGCGATCGGGCCGATATCCTTTCGGACCCAGGTGACGAGCTCCTTGCGCAGCTCGTCCGAGCCCTCTTCGCCCTCGTTGAGGGTGACGTAGGCGTAGATACCCTGGCCCTTGACGTTGTGCGGATAGCCGACGACCGCGGCCTCCGAGACCTTCGGATGCGCAACGAGCGAGGATTCGACCTCGGCCGTGCCCATGCGGTGGCCGGAGACGTTGATGACGTCGTCCACGCGGCCGGTGATCCAGTAATAGCCGTCCGCGTCGCGGCGTGCGCCGTCGCCGGTGAAGTAGAGGTTCTTGTAGGTCGAGAAGTAGGTCTGCTCGAAGCGCTCGTGATCGCCGTAGACGGTGCGCATCTGGCCCGGCCAGCTGTCCTTGATGCACAGGTTGCCCTCGCAAGGACCGTCGAGTTCCTTGCCCTCGGCATCGACCATCACCGGCTGCACGCCGAAGAACGGACGGGTCGCCGAGCCGGGCTTGAGCTTGGTGGCACCGGGCAGCGGGGTGATGAGGATGCCACCGGTCTCGGTCTGCCACCAGGTATCGACGATGGAGCAGCGGGAATCGCCGACGACGCGGTAGTACCAGTCCCAGGCCTCCGGGTTGATCGGCTCGCCGACCGAGCCCAGCACCCGCAGCGAGGCGCGCGAGGTCTTCTTCACCGGCCCCTCGCCGCCGCCCATCAGCGAGCGGATCGCGGTCGGCGCGGTGTAGAAGATGTTGACCTTGTGCTTGTCGATGACCTCCCAGAAGCGGGAGTTCGACGGGTAGGTCGGGATGCCCTCGAACATCAGCGTGGTCGCGCCGTTCGCCAGCGGCCCGTAGACGATGTAGCTGTGGCCGGTGACCCAGCCCACGTCAGCGGTGCACCAGTAGATGTCGCCGTCGTGGTAGTCGAAGACGTACTGGTGGGTCATCGCGGCGTAGACGAGGTAGCCACCGGTGGTGTGCACCACGCCCTTCGGCTGGCCGGTCGAGCCTGAGGTGTAGAGGATGAAGAGCGGGTGCTCGGCCTCCACGGCTTCGGCCGGGCACTCGTCGGTCACCTGCTCGGCGGCCTCGTGGTAGTAGACGTCGCGACCGGGCTCCATCGCCACATTGCCGCCGGTGCGCTTCACCACGATGACGTGGTCGACGAGATCCTGATCAAGGCGCTTGATCGCCTCGTCGACATTGGCCTTGAGCGGCACCTTGCGACCGCCGCGCAGGCCCTCGTCGGCGGTGATGACGAGCTTCGAGCCGCAGCCCTTGATCCGGCTCGCGAGCGAGTCCGGCGAGAAACCGCCGAAGACGATAGCGTGGATGGCGCCGAGCCGCGCGCAGGCCAGCATCGCGTAGGCGGCCTCGGGGATCATCGGCAGGTAGAGCGTGACGCGGTCCCCCTTGCCGACGCCGCGGTTGCGCAGGACGTTGGCCATCCGGCACACTTCAGCGTGCAACTGCCGATAGGTGATGTGCTTCGACTCGTTGGGGTCGTCGCCCTCCCAGATGATCGCGGTCTGGTCGCCGCGGGTCCCCAGGTGACGGTCGATGCAATTGAGCGCGACGTTGGTCTTTCCGTCTTCGAACCACTTGATCGAAACGTTGTCCGGCGCGAAGCTCGTGTTCTTGACTTTGCTGTAAGGCGTCGACCAGTCGATCCGCTTCCCATGCTCGGCCCAGAACGACTCAGGATCGGAGACGGACGCCGCGTACATTTCCTTGTACTTGGCGTCGTCGATCAGAGCCCGCTCCCGCCAGGCATCCTGAACGTCGATGACCTTCTCGCTCATTGTGATTTCTTCCCTGCCGGTCCCCGATCGTATCGCGAAGGTCCGCGCAGCCGGGGCTTCCTCAAAACTCTTAAGCGCAGTTGAATACACCCGGCAAGCACCAAAAAGTCGAGCTGTGCAATTTTGCGCAATCGAGTTGCGCGATATTTCATTGCGGATGATGAAAAGGCCGCCCTGCTACCCGGCACGTCCGGGAAAGGCTTGCTGTTCAACAGGAATTCGCCTCCTCAAGCCGACCGGGCTCGAGCCGATCGACCGCGCGCTCGACCGTCAGGCAGCGGGAAACAGCATCTCGACGAGGGTGCCCTCGTCCTTGCGGCTGGTGATGCGGAAGCGACCGCGATTGGCCTCGACGAGCGCCTTGGTCAGCGTCAACCCGAACCCCTTCTCTTCATCTTCGCCATCGGGACCGACATCGGACCGGAACGGTTCGAGGGCATTCGTCAGCTCTTCCTCGGTCATGCCTGTGCCGGTGTCGCGCACGCGCAAGGCGATCTCCCCCCGCTCGGCGAGCGTGGTCGAGATGATCACTTGGCCGCCGGCCTCGGACACGCGGATGGCGTTCTCGAGCACGGTCAGCGCCGCCTGCCGGATCGAGCGCTCGTCCGCCCTCATAACCGGCAGATCGGGAGCGAGACTGGTCCGCAGGACGATACGATCCCGTGCCGCCCTCGCCTGCTGCGCGGCAATGCAGGTGGAAACGAGGTCATTGAGGGCGAGATCGGTGAAGGTGAGCTTGCCACGGCCGGCCTGGATTTCGGCGAGATCGCGCAGATCGTCGATCAGGCCGGCGATCCGGCCACCGGAGAGACGCACCTCGCGCAGGTAGGCCTCCAAGCGCTCGGCATCCGCCCGATCGAAACGGTCGGAGAGCATCATGTCGGTGAGGCTGAGGATCGCGTTGAGCGAGGGGCGGATCTCGCGGCTGACCCGCGCGAGCGCATTGGCCTTCCAGGCCGCTTCCACCTCCGGCCCGCCCCGGTGCACGGGCTCGGTCACGACCGGAGGCTGAGGCGTCGGCTCCTCGTGTCGAATCTCGCGCAGACTGGCGCAGTAGCCCGGCGCGTCCTCGCCCAGCAGACGGGCGATGCGCAGCCGCAGAGCCGCCGCCCCCGTCCGCGGCGTGACCCCGTAGATCTCGCTCGCGCCGGCGCGGCGGGATACGGTGACCGCCGTCTCGAGAGCCGGCAGGCTCTCGGGCGCGAACAGGTCGGCGAAGCGCCCGCCCACGACCTCTTTCGGATGCGCGTGGACGAGTTCGGCCGCACTCGGGTTCAAGCCGACGACCCGGCCCTCGGCATCGAGCGTGACGACGCCCTCCTCGAGGCTGTCCAACACCTTCTCCGCGCGCAACCGGGCGGCGTTGACCGGAACGGCGGGCGACGGGGCCGCAAACGCGTCCGTCGTCGCGCGGGCGAGGCAGATCTCGGCCGGCGCGCCCTCCCAGACGAGGCTGGCCCGATCGATGAGGAGCGCGACCGTACCCCCCTCAAGCCGGGCGAAGGGCACCGGCCCGATGTTCTCGCGCTCCCTCGGCGGCAGGCCTCGGAAAAGGTGCGCGAGCCCCACCTGACGCAAGGCCGGCAAGTTCGGATAGCCGGTGAGATCGAGAAACGCGCGGCTGGCAAACAGCATCTCGTTGCCGCGATAGATCAAAACCCCAAGAGGCAGGCTTTCGAGCAATTCTGCGAGTGCCGCGCGGGCCCGGACCTCATTCTCCGCGAGCCGGGCCGGCGGCGTCGGGAACGGCATCACCGAGCTTCCCGCCGCAGCCTCCGCGCGCCCGGGTGACGGCGGTTCATCCGAGGCCACCTCGTCGGGGGCGAACCGCAGACCGAGGATGCGCGCAACTTCGCGGAAGGCGGCGTGCTCGTTCACCGACAGGCTGGCATCCGCCTCCGGCTCGCGAGCGACGTCCGGCTCCTGATGATTTTCGAGCAGCGGCTCCCCACCCGCGACCTCTGTGACCTCGACCGGGCGTGGACGCCGCTCGCCGGGAATCGCGAAACCGGAGAAACCGGAAAAATCGTCCGTCGCGCGGCCTGCGGGCGCGCCCGAGACCTCCAGGACATGCTCGTAGGCACGCCCGCGCAGGACGAGCGGCAGGGCGCGGAACGTCCGGCGTGTCGAGAGAGCCTCGATCAGCGCCGCGCCGTCGTGTTCGCCGGCGATCACGCCCTCGGCGGCAAGGGTCGTCCAGGATCGTCCGACCAGGACCTCGGACAAGTCGGGATGGGCGCGCGAGACATGGGTCAAAACGCCCTCGGCATCGCTGCGCCAGACGAGTCGGGCCGGACGACCCGCCGCCTCGACCGCCGTCTCGATCGGCTCTGGCCCCGGCTCGAGGATCGGGACTTCAAGCGACGTCGCGGCGGCACCTGGGATCTGGGGCTGCAGATCGACCTTCGCCGCCGCAGCCTCGATCGGCCGCAGCGTCGGAAGGGCTCCGATCGGAGCCAGGAGCAGAACCGAATGTCCCGGCTCGATCTCGGCCCTTGCGGCGAGAACGACGACGGGCACCGCAACGCCCCGCGGATCGAATCGCAGGCGGACCATCCGGGGCCGTGTATCGAGGGTGCCCGCGCGGTCGATCTGCGCAGCCAAGCGCAGGGCAGGAAGGATGGTTCCGCTCGCATCGGCGATGGCGGCCCGCAACGGGAGCGCCGCACCGTCGGCGTGGAGAATCCGCTCCGCCGCCCCATCGAGAAGCAGCAGCGGGCCGCCCTCGCGGACAAGGTGCGCCATCGACGCGTCGCCGCGCCAACGCGCCAGAGCGGCGCGCACACCCGAATCGTCCTCGGGAGAAAGTTCCTGCGCCGCGTGGTCCGACATCCGAACCCTGGTCATAAGCCCCTTCACAGCCCTGCCGACGGTCGATCGGGGCATGAACACACAACTCCCGTGTAACTTAACTGCCGCCGGACGTGGACACTGAAACCTGCCGACACACGTTTATCAACTGGTAACCTTAATCGCCCCCACGGGGGTGGAAA
>JAGTAM010000323.1 GCA_023422485.1 Pseudomonadota bacterium
TTTTCGTTTCCCGTCGGCGTCTCGGGGCGCCCCGACGGGGTCAGGGCAAGCAAGGCAAGGTCAGGGTTGGCCAGGCACGTCCGGCTTCACCGCCGACGCCGCGGCCGGCCGCGCGAGCCGTCCCTCCTCGGCCCGGTGGACGTACTGGCTCGCCACCAGCCAGCCCTTGAAGAAGCGCAGGGGGAGGGTGCAGGTGATCAGCACCACCGGGAGCGTCAGGACGACGTGGAGCCAGAGCGGCGGGTCGTAGGTCAGTTCCAGCCACAGGCCGAAGGCGACCGCCGGGATCGCCGTCGTCATCATCACGAAGAAGGCCGGGCCGTCGGCGGGGTCGGCGAAGGAGAAGTCGAGCCCGCATACGTCGCAGCGCGGGGCGATGTTCAGGAACCCCTTGAACAGGTGCCCCCGGCCGCAGCGCGGGCAGGCGCTGCGCGCCGCCACGGAGAGCGGCGACTGGGGCTCGTACCTTGTGTCGTCACGGGTTTCGGTCATCACAAACTCCTGGCGGGGCAACCGGCGCCCCCCGCGATGGTTCGCGCAGCCGGCCCGCACACCACCCATGCGGGAGCGGCGGGATTTTTTCGAGCCGAGATTTTCTCAGAGAGCCGGGATTAACCGGCCGCATCGGCACGTTCACATTGTCACGCGCGCCACCACATTCCCGGCAATGATCTTCCGTCGCGTCCGCCATGACAGCCTGATCGGCCTGCCCGGCTTCGAGACCGCGCGCCTGGCGATCGCGCCGCTCGGGCCGGAGAATGCGCCGGCGCTGCACAGGCTCACCGACGATCCGGCGATCACCGGCGCGGTCGACTTCCTCGCCACGCCCTTCACCCTGGCGGATGCCGAGGCGCTGATCGCGTCGGGCCGGCACGGGCGCGACCGCTTCCTGGGGGCCTGGAGCCGCGAGGAGGCCGCCTCGCTCATCGGGGTCGTGGGCGCGCATCTGCGGGGGGAGGGGGCGGTCGAGATCGGGTACTGGGTCGCGGGCGGCGCCCGTGGGCGCGGCTTCGGAGCCGAGGCCGTCTCGGCGACCATCGATTGCCTGCGCCGCCGCTTCCCGCGCCGGGTCATCGTGGCCGAGTGCCGCCCCGGCAACGTCGCCTCCTGGGGCCTGCTGCACAAACTCGGTTTCCGCGAGACCGGATCGGAAGGGCATCGGCCGGGCCGGCGCCAACTCGTGCTCGAAGGGACGTGACCGGGGGAGGCGCGGGATCGCCGCCAGGGCCCCGAGCACCGATCCGCACCAAGTCTCTCGTGCATTGTGGTCTTGGCAAAGCCGGCAGTCACCGTTCGGGGCGATGTTCTTGATCGCTGTCGGCGACGCTCATGAACTTTCTGACGATTGTGCAAAAGCCGACATTGGGATTTCACTCGATTCTGTCACTTTAAATCATCGAGCCGAGCGGAGAGATCGGGTGAATAGAATCGGGGAAACGGATAGGCCCACCCCAGCCGAATGACTGCAATCTTTGCTTTACGCATATAACATAAGCATGGTCTGTCTGAATTTTATGGACGGATCGCCGTGCTGAGAAATCTCTCCATCCGAGCTCGCCTCATCGGCGCCCTGTTGATGCTTTTTGCCCTCATCGGCGGGCTCGGCGGGATTTCCTACTGGAAGCTCAGCACCCTGAGCCGCGCCACCGATGTCCTGGCCGGAAACGTCCTGCCGTCGACGCGCCTCCTGGGCACCCTCGCCACCGATTTCGAGACGCTGCGCAGCCGGCAACTGGCCTATCTCATGTCGAGTGAGGATCGCCGGCCGAAATCGCTCGAGCGTCTCCGGTCGACGATCACCGATATCGGCAAGGGCCTTGAGGCCATCGAGCCGTACGTCACCGCGGAGGAGCGCAAGATCTGGGATACGGTCAAAGGCACGGTCCCGGCCTATTCCGACATGGGAGAGGAGTTCCTCCAGCGCCTGCACCGGGGCGACGTGAAGAGCGCGACGGACTACCTGCTCGACGGGATGCTGCCCGCGCTCAACGCGGCACGGGCGGCTCTGAAGGCGGAACTCCAGTTCAACGAGCGTGAGGGCGCGGCGAGTGCGCTCCTGGCGACCCGCGAGGGGGAGAGCGCCCGCGTAGGCATCATCGTCGCGCTGACGCTCGCCGCGCTGATCAGCCTGCTCATCGCCTGGATGTGCATCGCCACGATCTCCAAGCCGGTTCGGCGGATCGCCGGTATGATGGGCCGGCTCTCGGCCGGCGACACCAGCGTGCCGGCGCCGCATGCGGGCGAGCGCAGCGAGATCGGCGCGATGGCCGATGCGGTCGAGGTGTTCCGGGCGAACCTGATCCACACCCGCGCCCTCGAAGAGGAGACGGCCCAGGCCCGCCGCTCGGCGGAGGAGCAGCGGCGCCAGGCCAGGAGAACGCTGGCCGACGGCTTCGAGCGCGCCGTCGGCGGCATCATCGGGGCGGTGTCCTCCTCGGCCGCCCAGTTGCAGGCGACCGCCACGGCCATGACGACGACCGCCGGGCGCACGGCGGGACAATCGACCTCCGTCGCCGCCGCCGCCGAGCAGGCCGCGGCCAATGTCGGCACCGTCGCCGTGGCGGCCGAGGAACTCGGCGCCAGCGTTCAGGAGATCGCCCGCCAGGTCCAGGGATCGGCGGCCCTGGCGGATGCCGCGGTCGGCGAGGCGAACCAGACCGGGCACCTGATCCAGAATCTCTCGTCGGTGGTTTCCCGGATCGGCGACGTGATCGGGCTGATCTCCAGCATCGCGGCCCAGACGAACCTTCTGGCGCTGAACGCGACCATCGAGGCGGCGCGCGCCGGCGAGGCCGGACGCGGCTTCGCCGTCGTGGCCGCGGAGGTGAAGCTCCTCGCCGATCAGACGGCCAAGGCGACCGAGGAGATCGGTGGCCAGATCGCCCAGATCCAGGCCTCGACCGGTCAGGCGGTCGGTGCGATCGGCAGCATCACCGCTCGCATCCGGGAGATCAACGCCGTCGCGATCGCGATCGCCTCGGCCGTCGAGGAGCAGGGCGCGGCGACGCAGGAGATCGTGCGCAACGTGACGGAGGCGGCCGCCGGCACCTCGGAGGTGACCACCAACATCACCGGGGTGGCCGGTTCGGCGGAGGAGACCGGTGCGGCGGCCTCCCAGGTGCTGTCCTCGGCCTCGGCCCTGTTGCAGCAATCGGATCATCTGACGGCGGAAGTCGACCACTTCCTCCGGACCGTGCGGGCAGCGTAGCGACCTCGTCCCCGGAAATCTGAACGAGGCCCTGAATTATTGCTTTTGCATCGTCCCAAAAGCCGGCGAGCGACTTTCGGGACGATGATCGCGGCTCCTGTCCTCGCACCATCGTCGATCCCGGCACGGGGTAGACGAAAGACGGGCAGCGGCCTTGCCCAAAATGCCTTAAAACGGTCCGCGAAAGAAGCCGCATGCCGAGGCGTGCGGCCCGCCGGAAGGCAGATCGCGATGACGGCCCAACCAGGATCGGACTTCGAAGGTGCCCCCGGGGCAGCGACCCCGCTCCCCCTCGAGGGCGCCCTGCGCCTCCTCCTCGTTGATGACCATCCGCTCTTTCGCGAGGCGCTGGCGAGCGCCATCGCGCTGGCCTTTCCGAAGGCGGCCTTGCACGAGGCCGACGGCATCCGCGCGGCCTGCGAGATCTTGGGCCAGAACCCCGCCATCGACCTGACCCTGCTCGATCTCTCGATGCAGGGCGTGACCGGGTTCGAGGGGCTCACCACGATCCGCGCCCGCTTTCCCCGCGTGCCGATCCTGATCGTCTCGGGCGTCACGGAACCGCGGGTCATGCAGGAGGCTCTGCGCCACGGCGCGGCAGGCTTCGTGCCGAAGGCCGTCGACAAGGCGACCCTGACGCGGGCGATCTCCGAGGTGCTCGGCGGCGCCCTGTTCATGCCCCCCGACCTTGCCGCCGCGCCGCCCCCGGCACGGGGGAGCGACAAGGCGCCGATCGCCGAGCGGGTCGCCCGCCTGACCCCGCAGCAGATGCGGGTGCTCGGCATGATCCGCCAGGGCAAGCTCAACAAGCAGATCGCCTACGAGCTACAGGTCGGCGATTCGACCGTGAAGGCGCATGTCTCCGAGATTCTGCGCAAGCTCGAAGTCATCAGCCGGACGCAGATCGTGATCGAAACGGCCTATCTCGACTTCGACCAGACGGCCGGCTTCTGAGAATGCCTCACGAAACTCCCGGTCGCCGACCTTGCTTGCTCTGGCAATGGCGGTGCGACGGAGTTTCGTGAAAGACGCTCAACCTCACCTCAGGCGAAGCGCTTGGCGGCCACGACGCACAAGACCACGCCGGCGGCGACCGCGACCATCGCGCCCTCGACCGGCTCGCCCAGCAGGAGGCCGGCGAGGGCGAGGCCGAGAAAGGGCTGGAGCAGTTGCAATTGCCCGACGCCGGCGATGCCGCCGAGCGCCAGCCCGCGATACCATAACACGAAGCCGACCAGCATGCTGAAGACCGAGACGTAGCCGAGCCCTGCCCAGGCCGGCAGGCCGATCCCGGCCCAGGTCTCCGGCCAGGTTGCGAGTGCCAGCACCGCCATGACGGGAACGGCGAGCAGGAGCGCCCAGGAGATGACCTGCCAGCCGCCGAGCCGACGCGACAGCCGGGCGCCCTCGGCATAGCCGAGGCCGCACAGCCCGATCGCGCCGAGCATCAGCCCGTCGCCGGTGAGGTCGCCGCCATCGCCATGGGCCAGGGCG
>JAGTAM010000341.1 GCA_023422485.1 Pseudomonadota bacterium
CATCTGCGCCGGGAGACCGGCGGGGCGGCCGACGTCTTTCTCGCCGACCTGTCGAGCCAGGCCGAGATCCGCCGCCTCGCGGGGGAAGTGAAGTCCCTCTATCCCGCCCTCGACATTCTCGTGAACAATGCCGGCGCGATCTTCTCCGAGCGTCATGTCACGGTCGATGGAATCGAGCGAACCTGGGCCCTCGATCATCTCGCCTACGTGCTACTGACGCACGAATTGCGCGCATCGCTCGAAGCCGCGCCCCGCGCCTGCATCGTCAACCTCGCTTCCGCTGCCCATACTCGTGGACAGATCGATTTCGACGATCTCGGCGGCGAGCGCCGCTATTCCGCGATGAAGGCCTATGCGCAGGCCAAGCTCGGCAACGTGCTGTTCACCTATGCGCTCGCCCGGCGACTCGCCGGCAGTCCCGTGACCGTCAATGCGGTGCATCCGGGTGTGGTGGCGAGCGAGTTCGCCAAGAACACCCGCGGCGCGCTCGGCTTCGCGTGGAGCCTGATCCGCCCGTTCCTGATCTCGACCGAAGCGGGCGCCCGGACCTCGCTCCACGTCGCCACCGCGCCCGAACTCGATGGCGTGAGCGGGCGCTATTTCGCCAAATGCCGCGAGACGGCTTCCTCCGCCCGTAGCCGAGACGAGGCGTTGCAGGAGCGCGTCTGGACGCTCAGCCGGCAGCAGGTCGGGATCGAAGGGTCGCGCGCTGCGGGTTAACGCTGCGCCTCGCAGTTCGCCGCATCAGAAATGGCTGAACGAGGTGCGGGCGAAGTCCATGGCCCGTCCCGTCCCGTCGAGGAAGCGCGGCGGATCCTCCCCGGGTTCGACCGTGCCGATCGCGGCGGCCGGAACGCCGGCCTCGCGCGCTTCGGCAAGAAAGGCGGACAGCTCGTCCGGCGCCACCGCGCAGAGGATCTCGTAATCGTCGCCGCCGGTCAGCGCCGTGGCGAGCAGGCTCGGCGCGCGGGCGATGGCCGCTCCTGCGGCGGGCGAGAGCGGCACCGCCGGGACATCGATCCGCGCGGTCAGGCCGGTGCCGGCGAGCATTTTGTGCAGGTCGCCCGCGAGCCCGTCCGACACGTCCATGGCCGCGCGGGCGTGGCGGCGAAGGGCAGGAACCAGGCCCAGGCGCGGGCGCGGGTGGAGATAGCGGTCGAGCAGAGCGTCGCGGTGGGATGCCTCCAGCGCGGGATCGGGCGCGAGCCGCAGGGCGAGGCCGAGGGCCGCGTCGCCGATGCTGCCGCTGACGCAAAGCCGGTCGCCGGCCTGCGCCGCCTGACGCCGCCGTATCGTGCCCGACGGCACCTCGCCGAAGGCTGTGACGCCGATGAGCGCCGGGCCGCCGGAGCGGACCGTATCGCCGCCGAGAAGCGGACAGCCATGGGAACGGCTCGCGGCCTCGAGCCCCTCGGCGAAGGCGGCGAGCCACCCCTCGGTCCAATCGTCCGGCAGGGCCAGCGTCAGAAGAAAGCCGCGCGGATGGGCTCCCTTGGCGGCGAGATCCGAAAGGTTCACGCCGAGCGCCTTCACGGCGATCGAGCCGGGCGGATCGTCGGGGAAGTAATGAATCCCGGCGACGACGGCATCGGTGGTCACCACGAGGTCGTGGCCCGGTGTCGGTGTCAGGCTGGCGGCATCGTCGCGCAGGCCCTCGGCGCCGGGGCCGGCAAGCGGCGCGAAGTAACGCGCGATCAGCGCCTCCTCGCCCGCACGCGCCATTCCGTTCAGCCCTTCTTCGCCGCCGGACCGGGGGCGGCCGGGATGCCGAACTCGGTGGAGCGCACCTCGCGGCCGACCCGGTCGAGCACGGCGTTGACCATGCCCGGCTCATCGCCGCCGTAGAAGCTGTGGGCGACATCGACGTATTGCGAGATCGCGGCCCGCGCCGGCACGTCGCGGCGGAACATCAGCTCGTAGGCGCCCGCCCGCAGGATCGCGCGCAGCACCACTTCGAGCCGGCGCAGGGGCCAGCCCTTGGCGAGCGCCGCGTCGAGCTTCGGGTCGATGGCGCGCTGCTCCTCCACGGCGCCGCGCAGCACGTCGCGGAAGAAGGCGGTCTCGGCCGGGGGATGGACGACGCCGTCGATCTCCTGGCCGATCCAGAAGGCCTCGAACTCGGCGAGCGCGTCGATCACGCCCTTGTCCGAGATCTCCATCTCGTACAGCGCCTGCACCACGGCGAGGCGGGCGCCGGTGCGGGTGTTCGGTTTCGAAGAGGCCGGCGTCTGGGCCGGCGGCGCGGCGGGTTCTGTCATCGGGCAGGTTCCAGATTGGCGGCACGCTTGATGGCGAGGAGGCTGAGCGCCGCCTCCGCCGCGCCGCCGCCCTTGTTCATCTCGGAGACACGGGCACGGGCGAGCGCCTGCTCCATGGTCTCGACGGTGAGGATGCCGTTGCCGAGCGGCAGATGCTCGGACACGGAGAGGTCCATCAGCGCGCGGGCGCTCTCGCCGGCGACGATGTCGTAATGCCCCGTCTCGCCGCGGATGACGCAGCCGAGCGCCACCGCCGCGTCGTAGGGACCGCCGGCCTTGCGCCCGGCTTCCATCAGGATGGCGATGGCCGCCGGGATTTCGAGGGCGCCGGGCACCGTGAAGACCCGCGCCTCGGCGCCGACCGCTTCGATCGCCGCGCGGGCACCCGCGAGCAATTCGTCGGCGATGTCGTCGTAGTAGCGCGCCTCCACCACCAGCACGCGGGTGCCGGCGAGGCTCTCAAGGATGCTTGTGGGCGCGTCCGCGTCCCGGCGTTGGGAGACCATGCGTGTGACGTTCCGGGGTGCGTTCGCGGAAGTTCGGGGCGGGCCGGAGGGTTAGCCCAAGTGCTGCGGGCTCTACAAGCGGCACGGGACGCAAGGCCGCGCGCGGCCGCGATGCAGTCCAGGCCAGCGACGCGCCGTCGCGGACCCGGCGGCCCCTCGCTTTTCGGTTGAGCCGAGGATGTTCGATCAACCCAATCAGGGAGAAGGGTCGTCTCCACAACCTGCGATGCACGGCGATTAACCCGTCCGAAGTCGATACCGGCGATAGACTTTCGAACGCAGATCTGCGGGCGCTCGAAGAACGGTCCCGCACTGGAAACGGGGGTTATCCAGCATGGCGACGGCGCGACGGGCCGGGGCGGCCGCAATCCCGACCGAGGAGGCCGCCGCTTCGCAGGCCGTGCCGCTGGTGATCGATCTCGACGGCACGCTTCTGCGCACGGATCTTCTCCTGGAAGGCATCACCGCGCTGCTGCGGCGCAACCCGCTGATGCTGCTCCTGATGCTGCTGTGGCTGCCGCGTGGCCGGGCCTACTTCAAGCGCCGCATCGCCGAGGGCGCCGGGCTCGACGTCGCGACCCTGCCGGCCAACGAGGTGCTGCTCGCCCATATCGAGGCGCGGAAGGCGGCGGGACAGCGGATCGTGCTCGCCACCGCCGCCGACGAGCTGATGGCCTTGCGGGCGCTCAGGCGCTTTCCCGTCTTCGACCGGGTGGTGGCGAGCGACGGCGTGCGGAACCTCAAAGGCGAGGCCAAGGCAAACCAACTCCGGGCGCTCTATCCGCAGGGCTTCGACTATGCCGGCGACTCTGCTGCCGACCTGCCCGTCTGGGCCGCGGCTCGCCGGGTGATCGTGGTGGGAGCATCCCCCGCGGTGCTCCGGGCGGCCCACGGGCTCGGCAAGCCGGTCGAGGCGTTTCCCGCCGACTCGCGCGCCCGCGCGCTCCTCAAGGCCCTTCGTCCGCATCAATGGGCCAAGAACGCCCTGGTCTTCCTGCCGCTCGTGCTCGGCGGCCGGGCGGGCGAGGCGGATGCCTGGGCGAGCGCGGGCCTGGCCTTCCTCGCCCTCGGGCTCGTCGCCTCGGCGAGCTACCTGCTGAACGACCTGCTCGACCTCGCCCACGACCGGGCGCACTGGTCGAAGCGCGAGCGCCCCCTGGCGAGCGGCCGGCTTCCCATCGCTGCAGGTGTCGCAGCGCTCGTCCTCGGGCTCGCGGGCGGGCTCGCGGTCGCCGCCCTTGCCGGGGCAGCCGTGCTCGCCGGCGTGCTCGCCTATCTCGCCCTGACTCTGGCCTATTCCACGTGGCTCAAGCGGGTGCCGATGCTCGACGCGCTGACGCTCGGCTGCCTGTTCTCGCTGCGCATCGCCATCGGCGTCGCAGCGGTCGCCGTGGCGTGGTCGCCCTGGCTTCTCACCTTCTCGATGTTCCTGTTCACCTCGCTGTCCTTCGCCAAGCGCCACTCGGAGTTGCGCGGCGCCGCGCGGCGCGGCCTATCGGGCACGATCGCCGGGCGCGGCTACCAGCCGGCGGACGAGGCGGTGGTGCTCGCCTTCGGCGTCGCCTCCGGCCTGTCCAGCATCGTCATCTTCATCCTCTATCTCGCCAACGAGGCGTTCCACCACGCAGCACTCGCCGCGCCGCTGGCCCTGTGGAGCTTCCCGCTGATCCTCGTCCTGTTCATGGGCCGGGTCTGGCTGCTGGCGGGGCGCGACGCGCTCCACGACGATCCGGTCGCCTTCGCGATCAAGGACCGTCCCAGCCTCGTGCTCGCGGGAATCGCCGCCCTCGCCTTCGCAGCCGCCGCCTTCGGCCTGCCCCACAGCCTCCTTCCGCAGGAACTCGAATCGTCATGGGTCATGAGGTCGTCCGTTTCCTGATTGCCGGCGGCACGGCGACGGCGATCAACTGGCTTGCGCGGATTCCGCTCTCATCCGTCATGCCGTTCGAGGCGGCCCTGCTCGCCGCCTACGGTCTCGGCATGGTCGCCTCGTTCTGGCTCTACCGGGCCTTCGTGTTCCGGATCTCGCAGGGATCGCTGCGCGGGCAGGTTTTCCTGTTCCTCGCGGTCAACGCCGTCGGCGCAGGCGTGGTGCTCGCGGTCAGCACGGCCCTGCTCGAGGGCCTGACCGCGCTGCTGCCGGATCTCGCGCAATCGATCGCCGAGGCGCTCGCCCACGGCGTCGGCATCGCGGTGGGCGCCGCGGCGAACTATCTCGGCCACCGGGTCCTCACCTTCGCCTCCGGCGCGCCGCCTGCGCCCCAGAACTCGTGATTCAGCGCCGGTCGACCGAGAGCAGCGTCACCGCGGCGAGGGAGAGCTGCGTCAGTGCGGCGAGCACGCCACCTTCTCCCGGCAGTGCCGCTCGACCGGCCCCGTCCTCCGGACTATCGCCCTTTCTCAAGACGATCCCCGATCGAGGCGACGGACTCGCAGGAAGCGCTAGAATCTTCCCCAAATAAAACCTCAACTGATCTTCAAATAAAGCTGTTCGCCGTCTCGGCCGATGGTGACGTTGCCACCGTTAAAACAGTGAAATGTATTCGGCCGCGAGAGGTGCGTGCGTCGGCCGTCGAATTCCGTGGTCGCAGCCATATTCCCGATTGCCGGAGGCGCGGGAAAACAGCAAAGCTTCAGCTGGAACACTCGACAAGAATGCGACGGACGGGGCTGATCATGTTGGCGGGACGCTCAAAATTCCTGGCTGTGGCGGCTGTTGCCGTGGCTCTTCTGGGCAGCCAAGCCGCTTTGGCCAAGCGCGTGACGGTCGTGCCGGGCGATCGGCCCATCACCATCGACCTGCCGGATTCCTGGAAGGTGTCCGAGATCAAGCGCGGCATCCAAGCCAAGACCGCCGACGACGAGGTCTATCTCTGGTTCGAGAGCTATCGACCGGCCCAGTTCCAGACGCTGCTCGACGAGCACAACGCCTATTTCAAGGGCCAGGGCGTCAAGGTCGTCGGCGCCGAAACCGCCAAGCAGGTCGACTTCCCGACCTACGTGCTCAAGGTCACCGAATATCCGGCGACCTACGAGGGCAAGCCGACGGTGCTGCGCTACCTCTCCGTCGTGCCGAAGGCCGAGGGCGACCGCTACCTGCTGGTGAGCTACTGGGCCTCGCCCGCGGGCGACAAGGAATATGACGGCGAGGTCCAGACAATCCTCAACAACCTGGCCGCCGCCTACGACGGCAAGTAACCGGAGGCATTATGGGGATCGGGCTCACGCCCGCAGCAAGCCGCGCGTCTCGGCGAGCCGCGCGGCGTAGCGGGCCAGGAGATCGACTTCGAGATTGATCCGGTCCCCGGCGCGCCGCTCCTCCCAAGTCGTGACCGAGAGGCTGTGCGGGATCAGCAGCACCGAGAAATCGCTGCCTGAGACCGCGTTGACGGTGAGCGAGGTACCGTCGAGGCAGATCGAGCCCTTCTCGGCGATGAAGCCGGCGAGCGCTTCCGGCGCACGCAGGGTGAAGCGTTCGCTTGCACCCCACGGGTTGTCCTCCCCGGTCACGGTCTCACGGGCGATGATCTCGGCGATGCCGTCAACATGGCCGGTGACGAGATGGCCGCCGAGTTCATCGCCGAGCTTGAGCGAGCGCTCGAGATTGACCCGCGTGCCCTCGCGCCAGGAACCGACCGTGGTGCGGGCCAGGGTCTCGGCAGCGGCATCGACCGAGAAGCGGCAGCCGGTCCCGTGCGGTTCGACCGCGACGGCCGTGAGGCAGGGGCCGGAGCAGGCGATCGAGGCGCCGAGCGCGATGCCGGCGGGATCGTAAGCGCTCTCGATGACGATCCGGCGCAGGCGCTCGGCGCCCTCCACCGAGACGACGCGGCCGACATCGGTGACGAGCCCGGTGAACATGTCAGATCCTCTCGTAGGTGATCGCCGTGTCGGGGCCGTAGGCACATCGCTCAACCTCGGCGAAGGCGCCGTCGGCCAGCCGGCGGGCGAGGTTGGCCCCGAGCGCCGGCAGGCCGCCGGCCTCGCCCAGCGTGACGGGACCGGTAATCAGCGTGCACGCGTCGATGAGATCGTGCGCGGCGAGCGCGTCGGCAAGCGCCGGGCCGCCCTCGCTGCAGATCCGCGTCAGGCCGCGCTCCGCGAGAAGGGTCAGCGCGGCGGCCAGATCGATGCGCCCTCGCGCATTCGTCGGGACGAAGGCGAGTTCGACGCCGAAGGAGGCGAGCATCCTCCGGGCATGGGCCGGGGCGCCGCGCCCGGTCAGGACCAGCGTCGGCAAGTCGCGGGCGCCGCGCACGAGATGGCTCGCGGGGTTGAGGCGCAGCGTCGAGTCGAGGACGATTCGCAGTGGCGAGCGGTCGGCGAGCCCCGGCAGCCGCACGGTCAGGGAGGGGTCGTCCGCCCGCGCCGTGCCGATCCCGACCATGATCGCGTCGGCATGCGCCCGCCACAGATGCACCGCTCCGTCGGCGATCGGGCCGGTGATCTTCAGACGCTCCCCGGTCGAGGGGGCGGCGAAGCCGTCGCGGGTGCGAGCAAGCTTGAGATGCAGACTCGGGCGACCGCGCGTGACGCGGGAGAAGTGACCGCGGTGATCGCGAACGGCCTCGTCGCGCATGAGGCCGGTCTCGACGGTGATCCCGGCGGCACGCAAGCCGGCATGACCGCGTCCGGCCACCCGCGGATCGGGATCCTCGACGGCGGTGACCACGCGGGCGATCCCGGCGGCGATCGTCGCGTCGGTGCAGGGCGGCGTGCGGCCGTGATGCGAGCAGGGCTCCAGGGTGACGTAGAGGGTCGCGCCCCGGGCCGCCGCACCGGCCATGGCCAGCGCCAGCGGCTCCGCATGCGGGCGCCCGCCCGGTGCGGTCACCGCCTGACCGACGACGCGGCCTTGCGC
>JAGTAM010000365.1 GCA_023422485.1 Pseudomonadota bacterium
GTGCCGTGCCGCCGGCCCACGCGCTGGGGCAGCTCGCCGCCTATTTCGCGGACCCGGCCGGTCTCAGCCGGGCGGCGACCGACGACTTCCTCGGCGCGCTGCGGGTGCAGGACGCGGCCTACCGCGCTCATCTCGAGGCGACGGCGGCGGAGGTCGGCACCGAGGAACGGGTGCTGCGCGCGAACTACCGTCCGCGGGGAATCGCGCTGGCGGTGGGCGGCGGCCTCTTCGCCGTCATCGCGCTCGCGATCGCCGTGTTCGGCGTGCCGGGGATTTCGCCGAAGGACAATGGCGTCGTCCTCGCGACGGCCCTCGGCCTCGGGGCGCTCCTGGGCGGGGCCGGCGCCCTCATCCTGCGCCGGGGCGAGCCCGTGATGCTGACCCTCAACCCCGACGGGCTGAAGGCGCCGGGGCTCGACCGGACGATCCCGTGGGATTCGATCGCCGACCTCGACATGACGTTCAACCAGACCGGCATCCTCACGCGTCTGCTGCTGCCGCCCGAGGCGGACTGGCCGCAGCGCCTGCCCGGCCGGCACGGGACCAAGCTCGACCCGAAGCGCCGCATCATCACGCTCCCGATCGGCATGCCGCGTGGGATGAAGCCGCAGGACTTCGCCGACCTGATCGGGCGCTACCAGATGGCGGCGCAGGCCCGGCGCCTCCTCGCCGAGAGCGCACGGGCATCACCTTCCGAACCACAGCCAGCCTGAGGCCGCATGACCGCATCTCCCGAGCGCGCTCACCCCGTCGAGAGGGCCGAGCCCCTGCGGCTGCCGCCCCAGCGGCACGGTTGGATGGCGACCTTCTGGGTCCTGTTCGGCGTCGTGGCACTCGGGGCCATGCTCGCGGCCTGCGCCATCTACACGGCGCCGGCCCTGATCTCGGACTGGCAGGTCCGCGAGACGGCCGCGCCCGTGGCGGAGGCCCGAATCAGCGACGGCAAGTGCAGCTCCAAGATCGCGATCCACATCTGCGACCTGACGCTGACCCTGCGCCGGCCCACCGGCACCGTCACCCGCCGGGTGAACTACGTGTTCGCCGGCCTGCATGTCGGCGATTTCAGTGCCGGGCCGATGGCCGATCCGGCGCGCCCGGATCTCATCACCACCGATCTCGGCCTCGAACGGCTGTGGAACCGCACGATCACGCTCGTGATCATCATGGCTGCGCTCGCAGCGGCCATCGTCGGGGCGCTCCTCTCGCTGGTGCGCAACCGGCGCGCCGCCTCCGATGCTGCCAAGTGACGGGCGATCCCGGCCGGATCAGTCCGCAGGCTCGGCCGCATCGAGCGCCGTCCGCATCGCCGGATCGCGACCGTAGCGCTGCCGCAGCCGCGTCTCGTCCGTCTCGATGTCATCGCAGCGCAGTCTCTTGACGGCATCGACAGATTCGCGGCCGAGGGCGCAACGCTGCGGCTCGGCTTCCGCCGCGGGGTGCAGGGCACCTGCTCGATCCCGCAAGGGGGCGCGGCCTGCTGGGCGCGGGTCGCGCGTGAGGAAAAGATCCCGGCACCCGTCGCGGCCCTGCCAGTGCCGGCCAATATTCGCGCCGAAGCTTACCGGGCCGGGAAGGCCCCCAAGGATACCCCGAGCATCGTCTCCTTCCCGGTGCGGCTCGTCTGGACCGGCCGCCTCGCTTTCGAGGCCGGCGGTCCGATGCGATGCCTGCCGGCGCCGTGACGGCGCACCCGCCCTTCACCCCCGCGCCCGCGATGCGGGCCGCCCATCGAGGAGAAACCGCCGCATGATCTCACGCCGAAACGCGCTCGCCGCCGCCGCAACCCTGCTCTGCGCCTCCGCGGCCTGGGCCGAACCGACGATCGGGCTCGCCGAGCGCAGGGCCATCGCCGCCTATCGCGAGAGCCGCTACCCGGCGCAGGAAAAGGCGATCCAGGAGGCCGCGGGCTTTCCCGTGCCGGTCGAGGTGGCGTGGGACCAGATCACCCTGCCGGGCGACGCGAAATACTATTCGGACGAAGGCTATTTCGAGAAGACGATCTTCGAGCCGATCGCCGCCGGTCTGAAGGAGGTCGGCAAGGACAAGATGGGCCGCGAGGCGCTGCAGGCGAAGCTGAAGTCGATCCGCATCCGCTTCGACGAGAAGACGGCGCCGGCCTCGAACTACCCGAACGGCCTGAAGTTCGACGGCGGCGTCCTCGACGTGAACTGGCGGCCGTTCTCGAACGTGGCCGATTTCAAGGATCGGGTGGAGGCGGTGGTGAAGGTATTGGAGAAGAACCTGTAACCCTGAAGGCCGCACTCGCCCTCTGCGGCGCGGCTGCGGCCGGGCCGGCTCTCCGTTCGGGCGCCTACGGCCTGCGCGGCAACGCCGAGGCCACCTCGACCGGTCACCGCGTGAACTGAGGCCCGGCATGGACGACCGCCTACGACAGCGCTTCGACGGACTCTGGGACCGAACCACTGGAACGGCCGGTGCGGAGGCGGTGTGGCGGGTGCTCGATGCCGGGTATGGCGAGGCTGCGCGCCACTATCACGGCTGGCGTCACATCGCGGACCTGCTCGAGGGTCACGATGCGGCGCGGGCCCTGCCGGACTTCGCAGAACTGGATCACGATGCCATCGACCTCGCGATCGTCTTCCACGATGCGGTCTACGACACGGCCCGTACCGACAACGAGGCGCGCAGCGCCGACCTGCTGCGCACCCATGCCGGGCCGCGAGCGGATTCGGGTCCGATTCGGGCGGCGGAGGCGATGATCCGGGCCACCGCCGCGCACGCGCCGAGTGCCGATCCGGCAACGCGGCTGATGCTGGACCTCGATCTCGCGGTTCTGGGCGCCGCCGGCCCGGTCTACGAGGCCTATGCCGCGGCGATCCGATGCGAGTACGCCGCGGTTCCTGACGCGGCGTGGCGCATCGGCCGGGCAGGCGTGCTCGGCCGCTTTCTCGCCCGGCCGCGCCTCTACCAGACCGACCCCTTCCGCGATCGCTTCGAGACGTCGGCCCGCACCAACCTCGCCGCCGAGCTGCACGCGCTTCGCGCCGACCGGTCCGGTCGACCGTCATTCGTTCCCCGCTGAAGCGATGGACGGCCGGGCACCCGGCCGCCATCCTGGCGGAAACGACACGAGATCCCCATGGACGCCCCACCGACCCCTACGCTGGACGCCCTTCGCCGCGGCGACCTCGCCGGAGCCAGGGTGCTGCGGCTTGCCGGAGAACCGACCGAATTCCCGCCCGAGATCTTCGGCCTCGCCGAAACCCTGGAGGTGCTCGATCTCAGCGGCTGCGGCCTCACGAAACTCCCGGATGAGATCGGCCGGCTCAAGCGCCTGCGCGTCCTGTTCGGCTCGGGCAACCGCTTCGAGCGGCTCCCGCCCGCGCTCGGAGATTGCCCGGCCCTGAGCCAGATCGGCTTTCGCGCCACCGGCTTGCGCGAAGTGCCGGCCGAGGCACTGCCACCGGCCCTGCGCTGGCTCACCCTGACCGACAACCGGATCGAGCACCTGCCCGACGCGATCGGCCGACGCCCGCACCTGCAGAAGCTGATGCTGGCGGGAAATCGCCTGCGGACCCTGCCGGCCTCGCTCGAAGGCGCACGGAACCTCGAATTGCTGCGCCTCTCCGCCAACCGCTTCGAGGCGCTGCCCGGTTGGCTCGCGGGCCTGCCGCGCCTCGCCTGGATCGCCTGGGCCGGCAATCCCCTCGATGGCCCGGCCACGCCGTCGCCTGTGCCGCGCGTGCCGTGGAACGCGCTCGATCTCGGCCCATGCCTCGGCGAGGGCGCCTCGGGACGGATTTACCGGGCGTCGTGGCGGACCTCCGACGGGGTTCAAGCCGTCGCGGTCAAGCTGTTCAAGGGCCGGATGACCAGCGACGGGCTGCCCGAGCGCGAAATGGAGGCCTGCCTCGCCGCCGGCCGGCATCCCCACCTCACCGGCGCCCTCGGCCGGATCGAGGGGCACCCGGAGGGCGAGCAGGGTCTGGTGATGCCGCTGATCCCAGAGGGCTGGCGGGTCCTGGCCGGGCCGCCGAGCCTGGAGAGCTGCAGCCGCGACGTCTACGCGCCCGGCCGCGCCCTGCCGCCGACGACGGGCCTGCGGATCGCGGCCGGGATCGCCCGGGCCGCGGCCCATCTGCACGGCCAGGGCGTGCTCCACGGCGATCTCTACGCGCACAATACTCTCTGGGATGGGAGCGCGGGCGAGGCGGTGCTGAGCGATTTCGGGGCCGCCTCCCGGCTGCCGCGCGGCGAGGCCGGCCGTCCCTGGCAGCGCGTCGAAACCCGCGCCTGGGGCCTCCTGCTCGGCGAACTGCTCGAGCGTTGCGCGGAGGAACCCCAGGACATCGACGGGCTGCGGGCGCTGGAACGAGCCTGCTGCCAGGCTGATACGCAGGCGCGGCCGTTGATGGCGGAGGTCGTGGCAACACTCACCGCGCGATTGTCGCCGGATCGTCACGCTCCTGCGTGATCCATGGCACGTCCAGGCGCGTTGTGTCTGTCCCGGACAATGCGGCAGGATGCACGCTTGACCCCCGCCACAACCTTCACGAGGAGCAGGACGAAACCGCATGAGCGACCCGCGCGAGATCGAGCTGAAGCTGGAATGCGAGCCATCCGACCTCGCCACCCTGCAGGATCATCCGCTCCTGCGGGATGCGGCGGAGCAGGGGGAGGCGGACCTCGCCTCCGTCTACTTCGACACGTCCGACCGGCTTTTGCTCGCGGCCAAGCTCGGCCTGCGGGTGCGCGAGAGCGGTGGCCGCTTCGTCCAGACCCTGAAGGCCGAGGGTGACGGGCTGTTCGATCGGCCGGAATGGGAGCATCCGGTGGAGCGCTCCGAGCCCGACCGGGCGGCGCTGGCCGATACGCCGTTCGCGCGCCACGTCGGGGCCGACGCCGCGCTGGATCCACTCTTCATCACCCGCGTGACGCGGCGGACCTATCTCGTCGACCAGGGCGGGTCGCGCATCGAGGTCGCCCTCGACACCGGCCGGATCGAGGCGCCGGCCGCAGGCGACCGCATCGTGCCGATCTGCGAGGTCGAACTCGAACTCAAGGACGGGACGGCGAGCGACCTGTTCGCCCTGGCCCAAGCCATCGCCAATCTCGTGCCGGTCCGCCTCGGCGTGCGCAGCAAGGCCGAGCGCGGCTACGCCCTGGCCACGGGCAAGCTCGACAAGGTGCGCAAGGCCGAGCCCGTGCCGCTGCGCGAGGACATGAGCGCGGCCGACGCCTTCCGCTCCGTGGCGCATGCCTGCCTGCGCCAGATGCGCATCAACGAGGACATTCTGCTCAGGGGCCGCGACGCCGATGCCCTGCACCAGATGCGCGTCGCGATCCGGCGCCTGCGCTCGGCCTTCTCCCTGTTCGGCGACCTCGTGGACGATCCCCTCGGCGTGCGCATCCGGACAGAGCTGAAGGAGGTCACCGAGCCGCTCGGCCGGGCGCGCAACCTCGACGTCTTCCTCGCCACGATCCTGCCGGCGGAGCGCGAGCGGCACCCCGACGAAACCGGCCTGCTCGGCCTGGAGCGGCAGCTCGAGGAGGAGCGCGCCAAGGCCTATCGCGACATCGCCGCCTTGCTCGAATCGGATGCGTGGCGGATGCTGCTGCTCGACCTCGTCGGCTGGATCAATGCCGGGCCCTGGCTGCGGGAGAAGAGCCCCGGCCGCACCGCCCTGCGCGAGGAGCCGGCCCGCATCTTCGCCGCCCGCGAACTCGACCGGCGGCGGCGTCAGGTGAAGCGGCGCGGGCGCCATCTCGATGACCTCGAGGCCGAGGAGCGCCACAGGGTACGCATCGCCGCCAAGAAACTGCGCTACGGGGCCGAGTTCTTTGCCGCGCTCTTCCCCGGCAAGAAGGCCGCCAAGCGCCACACCGCCTTCGGCAAGGCGCTCTCGGATCTGCAGGATCATCTCGGCGCGCTGAACGACATCGCCACCGGCCACGAGCTGATGCGCGATCTCACCGACGAGCCCACCGGCGCCTCGACCCTGTTCGCCGCCGGGATGACTGCGGCCGATATCGAGGCGCGCACCCGCACCCTGCTGGAAGCCGCCGCCGAGGCGCACGAAGAGCTCGTCGACACCAAACCGTTCTGGCGCTGAGACGAGGCCGGCCACGAACGGAGGCCGGCTGACCTGTCAAGGGAGCGAGCCAAGTGCTCACACGGCTCAGGTTGCAGCCTGGACCTGCGCGAAACCTGATTGTCCGCAATCAAGCTCTGCCGTAACGGAGTTGGGCCCAAGGGGCGGAACGTTTCCGCTGCCAAAGTTTTTTGCGGTAATGCGTTTTGAGGTCGAGCGTAAATTCCTCGTCGCCAACGATGGCTGGCAGGCGGGCGTCACCACTCGCCGCCGCCTCACGGATGGTCTGATCGGACAGTTCGTGACGGGGAACAAGGTGCGGGTGCGGCTCGATGAGGGCCGCGCGTGGCTGACGGTCAAGGGCGAGCGCGTCGGCCTCGGTCGCCCCGAATTCGAATACGAGATCCCGCGCGCCGACGCGGAAGCGATGATGAGCCTCGTCTGTGAGACCTGCTTCATCGAGAAGACGCGCCATTGCGTGCCCTATGCCGGCCTGGTCTGGGAAGTCGATGTCTACGCCGGGACCCTGACCGGGTTGGTCCTGGCCGAGGTGGAGCTCGAGCACGAGGGGCAGGTCTTCGACGGCCCGCCTTGGCTCGGGAGGGAAGTGACGGGGGATCCGCGCTTCCGCCAATCGGCCCTGCTGCGCCGATTCGGCGTCGAGGGGCGCCTCGTCACTTCGGAAGAGGTGCTCGCCCTGCCGCTGTGAGACGTCGGCTCAGCTCAGACCGCTTCCGGATGTCGCTTCCAGCCTCGCCGACCAAGCTGTCGTTGCCGACGACTTCGTCGTTGCCTCGCACCGCGCTATGAAGGTCGTTGGAGACGTCGTTCAAACCAAGGAGCGGGTGCGGTGGGGCAGGCGGCGCGTCCGGGTTTTCGCCGCCGCTTCGGTCTGCTCTCGCCCGTCCGTCCGACCCTGCGGCAGCTTCGTCTCGGCAGCGGCCTCGTGCTGTTCGCCTACGTGCTCACGCATCTGCTCGTCCACGCCTTGGGCAACGTCTCCCTCGGCGCACTGGAGACCGGGCTCGCGGTGAAGGTCGCGCTCTGGCGCACGCCGCCCGCCCTGCTGCTCCTCTACGGCGCTCTTCTCACTCATCTCACTCTGGGACTTTACGCCTTCTACGAGCGGCGCTTCTACCGGATGCGGCCGGCCGAGACCGCGCAGCTCCTGCTCGGCCTCGCCGTGCCGATGCTGCTCCTCAGCCACGTCGTCGGCACCCGTCTCGCTTGGAGCCTGGAGGAGCTCGACAGAGGTTATCCCCAGGTTCTCTACGCCACCTGGGTCGCCGCGCCGGGCCAAGGCATGCTGCAGGCAACCGGCCTCGTCGTGGCGTGGCTGCACGGCTGCTTCGGCCTCTATTTCTGGCTCCGGCTCAAACGCGGATATTCCCGCGCGGCGCCCTGGTTGCTCGCGGGCGCGGTGCTGGTGCCGACCCTGGCGCTCCTCGGTGTGGTTCAGGGCGGTCGCAGCGTGGCGCTGCTTGCCGCCGATCCCGCTTGGCGGGCGCAGGAGCTCGGTCCGAACCATTTCGGCCTCAAGGCGCAGAGCGAACGGCTGGGCGCGGTTCGCCGCGGCCTCTTCTCGGCCTACCTCGCGGCACTCGGGCTCGTCGTGCTGGCGCGCGGCGCCCGCACCTTCGCCGAGACGCGCGGCGGCTTCGTGCGCATCGGCTATCCCGACGGGCGCACCGTCCGGGTGCCGCGGGGCAGCAGCGTCCTGGAGGCGAGCCGGCGCGGCCGCATCCCGCACGCAAGCGTATGCGGCGGGCGGGGCCGCTGTTCGACCTGCCGCATCCGGGTGGTCGATCCGGAGCGCCACCGCCACCTGCCGGAGCCGGAACGGACGGAGCGCCTCGTCCTGGAGCGCATCGGCGCCAGCCCCGGCATCCGCCTCGCCTGCCAGCTCCGGCCGACGGCCGACTTGATCGTCGCGCCGCTGTTCACGCCGCAGGCCCGCGTGACCTCCGTGCTCGACGCGGAGCGGGCCGCGACCGGCGAGGAGCGCTTCGTCGTCGTCCTGTTCGCGGACCTGCGCGGCTCGACCCGGTTCGCCGAGGAGCACCTGCCCTACGACACCGTCTTCGTCATCGGCCGCTTCCTCGGCGCGGTCGGCCGGGCGGTGCGCGAGGCGGGCGGATCGGTCAATCAACATCTCGGCGACGGGCTGATGGCGATCTTCGGCCTCAATCGCGACCCGAAGCACGCCGCCCGCGACGCCCTGCGGGCCGTCGATGGCATCGCAGCGCACGTCGAACAGCTCAACCGCGTGCTCGCCGCCGATCTCGGCGAGCGCCTGCGCTACGGCGTCGGCCTGCATGCCGGCATGGCCATCGTCGGCGAACTCGGGGACGAGACCGAATCTCGCTTCACGGTGCTCGGTGACACGGTCAATGTTGCCGCCCGGCTGGAAGGTCTGACTGGGCCGATGCGGCAGGTCGCGATCGTCTCGGAAGCCGTCTACGAGGCCGCCGGGCTGCCCGCCGGGCCGCTTCAGGAACTGACGCTGACCGGGCGGGCTCGGCCGCTGCGGGCGCGCCTGATCGGAGCCGACGCTCAAGCCGCGCTTCAGGACGGTTGACGGGTTCGGTGCCGATCACGCCGCGACCTCTTATTCCTCGAACGCAGGAAGAAGGGGAACCTGCGGA
>JAGTAM010000390.1 GCA_023422485.1 Pseudomonadota bacterium
GCCCTGGGGCATCCGGCGCGCCGGATGCCGAGAGGATCTCCCGCGAAGTCGCGATGATGAGCTTCGTGCGCTCGCCGATCGTGCGGATTTCCGACGCGAGTTGCGCGGTCCGTTCGACCTCCGCGAGCGCCGCGCTCGTCGATGATTCGGTCATCAGGCCTCACCTTGCCGGACAGTCCGGGATCGTCTCCAGGATGCCAAATCTGTGTGATTGGCGCCCGGCGCTCCGGCCGTTCGACGCGCGGATGGGCGGGCCCCGGTTGGGCGGCGGACACGGATCCGCAACCGGCAGCTTCGCATCCCGGCGGGTGACACCGCAAGTCGGTGTGAGCCGGCGCGTGGCGAGCCGATGATCCGGAGGCCGGATCATTCGATTTCCGGATCATCGGTTCGGTTCAGCCCCGTCATTCCGGGGCGCTGATAAGCGAACCCGGAATCCAAGACGGGCCTCGACGGCACGGTTCGGGGCTCATCACGGGTGAATCCCGGGTTCCGCTGCGCGGCACCGGGATGACGGGAGGGGCGGGACCGAAGCAGGACCGGGTTTGGTATCAGTGGGCGATGAGGCGGCGCACGGCCCGCAGCAATTCGCCGTCGAGAATGGGTTTGCCCAGAACGGCGTGCGAGCCGTAATCCGAGCCCTCCGCGATCCTGACCTCGCCGGTGGCGAACAGGTAGGGCACGCCGCGCTCGGTGAGGCGGTCGGCGACGGTGTAGACCGGCTCGCCGTTGAGGTGGACGTCGAGAACGGCCGCATCGAGCGCTTCCGTCTCGATGAGGGCCAGCGCCCGCTCGGCGTCCGGCACCGGCCCGGCGACTTCGGCTCCGGCTTCCTGCAGCCATCGCTCCATCTCGATGGCGATGAGGTACTCGTCCTCGACCACGAGGATGCGGCGACCGGACAGGGGAAGGGTCGGCAGGGGCATCACGGCTCCGACAGCGAGAGGCTGCCGAAACCTATCCCGATCGCCGATGCGGCGAACTTTCCCAGGTTACTTCTCCCGGATCACTTCAGCGGCAGCTCGATCCGGCAGCGCACGCCGTCGAGGTCGAGCACGTATTCGGTCCGTCCCTGCAGGGCATAGGCGAGCGCGTTCTCGATCAGCTCGCGCCCGTAGCCGCGCCGGCTCAGGAATTGCGGCTCGACGCGGATATCGCTCTCGACCCAGCTCAGCGCCATGCGCCTGCCGGGGCCGTTGTTGTAAACGCGCTCCCAGGTCACGGAGAGACGCCCCGCATCGTCCCGCAGGGCGCCGTACTTGACGGCGTTGGTGGTCAGTTCGTGCAGCGCCAGGGCGAAGTTCTGCACCTGCTCCGCGGTCAAGAGCACCTTCGGGCCCGAGATCGTCACGCGCTTCGGGGAGGCGCTGGTATAGGCCGCCAGCTCCGCATGGACGAGGGCGCTGACCTCCACGGTGTCGTTGCCCGACCGGCTGAGCAGGGCCTGGGCGCGCCCGAGGGCGTTGAGCCGCGTGGTGAAGTTCTCCACCGGCGCCCCCTGGCCGACGGTGCGGGTCGCGAGCGAGGTGACCACACCGAGGAGGTTGCGCGAGCGGTGCTGCAATTCCTTGACCAGCACGTCCTGACGCTCGGTGGCCAGCTTCGCATCGGTGACGTCGGAGGTGATGCCGCCGATGCGGTGAACCTGCCCCTTCTCGTCGAAGAGCGGGAAGTTGGTGTTGGCCAGCCACCGCTCCTCGCCGTCGCTCGGCCGGCGGATGCGGAAGATGTGGGACACCCGCCCGCCCGCCCGCACCTGGCGGAAGGTCTCGATCACCTCCCGGCGGTCGGCCCGCACGATGAGCTTCAGCCAGGATCGCAGATGGTCCTGCCCGGACTGGCCGGGGACGGCGCCGTAGAGCGTCTCGATGGACGGCCCGGCATATTCGAAGGCCAGTGTCTGCGCGTTGCGGATCCAGAGCACGTCCGAGGAGGCGTCGGCGAACTGGCGGAAGCGCTCCTCGCTCTCCCGCAAAGCCGCCTCGGCCTGCTTGCGCGCGGTGATGTCGACGAAGGTGATGACGACGCCGGCGATGAAGTTGTCGACGCTGCGATAGGGCAGGACGCGGACCATGTAGCGGGTCCCCGTCTGCGGGTTCTCGATCTCGCGCTCGGAGCTGTTGAGGGTGCGCAGGACGCGGCGGGCATCCTCCTGCAGCTCCTCGTAGGCGATGCGCGACTTGATGTGGGCGATGGGCCGGCCCGCATCCGACTCGACGAGGTGGAACAGCTCCGCCGAGGCCGGGGTGAAGCGCATGACCCGCAGGTCGTTGTCGAGGAAGACCGTGGCGATCTGCGTGCTTTCGAGGAAGTTCTTGAGGTCGCTGTTGGTGCGGCCGAGTTCCTGCACCCGCAGGCCGAGCTCGCCGTTGACGGTGGTCAGCTCCTCGTTGACCGATTGCAGCTCTTCCTTCGAGGTCTGAAGCTCCTCGTTGGCCGATTGCAGCTCCTCGTTCAGCGACTGATATTCCTCGTTCGAAGCCTTCAGCTCCTCGTTCGTGCTCTCCGCCTCCTCGGCGATGGCCTGCAGCCGGTCCTTGTTCTCGCGCAGCTCCGTTTCGAGCTGCCGGATGCGGTCGCGCTGATCCTGGGACGAGGCCGCGGCGGCGCCCGCATCGGCAGCCTCCGTCCCCCCGTCCTTGAACAGCACGAAGTAATGCCGGACGGGGCTGGCCGCATCCTTCACCGGCTCGACCACGAGATCGACGAGGAGGCCCTGCCCGTCCTGCTCGATCCGCCGGTTGGGGAGATGGACCGTCCGCCCCTCCTCGGTCGCGCGCACGAGCGCCGAGCGCAGGTCGAGGCGCAGGTCGGGATGCACCAGTTGCGGCAGGTTGAGCGAGGCCGTCCCTCCCGCCGGATCGATGTAGCGCCCGGTCCGGCCGGAGAAGTGCAGCACCGTGTGGGTCTCGTCCACGATCACGTAGGCCGGCGTGTAGCGCTCCACGAAGCGCTCGGCCCGCTGGGCCAGCGAGGGCTCGACCGCGCGGGCGGGCAGGCTCGACGTCTGCCGATGCTCGAAGCGCGGGGACGACACGGCGAAGGGGAAGTCGGGAAGGATCCGGCTATGCGTCTCCAGGCGGCGGAAGATGCGCGAGCGCTGCTCGATCGGCGCGAACAGGTTGGGATGGCGCGAGACGTTCTCGGAATTGCCGAGAAACAGCACGCCCTCCGGCTTCAGGGCGAAGTGGAAGACCGGGATGACGCGGCTCTGCAACTCGGCATCGAGATAGATCAGCAGGTTGCGGCAGGAAATGAGGTCGAGGCGGGAGAAGGGCGGGTCCTTGATGATGCTGTGCTGGGAGAAGATGCACATCTCCCGCACTTCCTTGACGATGCAGTAGGTGTTGCCCTCCCGCACGAACCAGCGCGCGAGCCGCTCGGGGCTGACGTCGCGTACGACCGTCTCGGCGTAGCGGGCCGATCGCGCCGCCGCGAGCGCCCGGCCGTCGAGATCGGTCGCGAAGATCTGGACCTGCGGTACCTCTTCGAGGCTCGCCATGTGCTCGCGCAGCAGGATGCCGAAGGAGTAGGCCTCCTCGCCGGTCGAGCAGCCGATGATCCAGATCCGCAATTGATCGCTGCGGGTCTTTCCCTCGAACAGCTTCGGGATCACGCTGCGTTCGAGAAGCTCGAACTCCTTCGTGTCGCGGAAGAACTGCGTCACGCCGATCAGCAGGTCGTTGAAGAGTTCCTGCGCCTCCCCCGGGTGCGCGCGCAGGTGCTCGACATACGCCGCGTTGTCGTTGATCTGAGCCACCTGCATCCGCCGCTGGACGCGGCGCATGAAGGTGCCTTCCTTGTAGCCGTGGAAGTCGTGGCCGGTCTTGTTGCGCAGCACCGCCGCGATGCTGGCCAGCACCGTCGAGGCCTCGGCCTCGTTGAGATGCGCGCCCGATTCGGTCTTCGATCCGAGCTGCTGGATGCTGGCCCGGACACGCTCGGCCAACGCGTCGATGGGCAGGACGGCATCGGCCAGCGCGGCGGGGATGTTGCTCGCGGCGAGTTCGCCGGATTTCGACTCCTCAGTCTCCTCCGCGAAGGCGATGCCGCCCATCTCCTTGACGGCCTTGAAGCCGAGGGTTCCATCCGAGCCGGTCCCGGCGAGGACGATCGAGACGGTGCGCCCATCCATCTCGCCCAGCAGCGAGACGAGGAAGCTGTCGATCGTCCCGCGCTCGCCGAAGCGCTGCTCGGCGGGACGAAGCCGGAAATGGTCGTCCTCGATGCTGACGATGACATTGGGCTCGGGCAGGTAGACCCGGCCCGGCGCGAGCGGCATGTTCTGCCCGATGGCCGTCAGTTCGTGCCCGGCCGCCTGGAGCGCGCGGCCGAACTCGGGCGCATCGAGCGATTCCCGATGCTGCAGCACGACGATGATGGCCGTGTCGAGCCGGGGCGGCAGTTCCTGCAGGAGATGGACGAGCGAGCGTGTGTTCGCGGCCGACGCGCACAGGGTGACGACGATCGGCTTGCTGCCCGCAGGAGCACCCTTCTCGGATGACCGCGCCATCATCGCCTCCCGACGCCGCTCACCCGCGCGCGCGCTCCGGCCCAGCCTGTAGGACGATGCGGGCTGCGCTGGCCAGCCTCAAATGACGGGAAGGGGCCGTTCGCCGAAGCGCGCATGCTACGCCTCCTGTCCGCCCTCGTCGTCCATCGGCTCCGGTGACGGCAGGGTTTTGAGGACGGCGCGGCGGATCACGTCGGCATATTGCCGGTACTCGGTGGCGCGCTCCTCGTACATCGCGCTGACGGCCGGCCGCCCGGCCTCGCGTCCGTCGCGGGCCATGCGCCGGACGAGCTCGGCCCGCTCCTCGATGATGCGCAGGGCCACGCGCAGGGCCTCGTCGATGGACCCTTCCTGCTGCTTGGCCACCGCCTCGGCGGTGTAGGCATGGCCGACCTGGCAGCGGAAGCGCAGCGGCTTGCCGTCCCGCATCTCCGAGAGGACGCCGCCGCAATGCGGGCAGGACATCGCGGAGGGGTCGGCGAGGCGGCGCAGGACGTCGCTGTCGATCCGCTCCCCCGCGGCGATGTCGACCTCGAGCCGGATCTCGGGCGGGACCGGCCGGCGCGGGCCGGGGGCGTCGCGCACGAGGTCCGAGAGGACGTCGCCGATGCGGGCCGCGGACAGGGTGAGATCGACTTCCATGACCGAGAGGGCGCTGCGCGGCATCTCGTCGGCGATCGCCTCGGCCGGATCCTGCACCAGGGTGACGCCGCCGCAGCGCTGGATCGCTTCGAGGCCGGAGGCACCGTCGTTGAGCAGCCCGCTCAGAAGCACGCCGATCACCCGCGGGCCGTAGATCGCGGCCGCCGAGCGGAACAGCGGATCGATCGAGGGCCGTGCCATGTTCTCGCGGGGGCCGCGCCCGAGCTTGATCCGCCCCTCGTCGAGGATGAGGTGATGATCGGGAACGCCGAGATAGACGTTGCCCGGCCGGATCGCCATGCCGTCGGCGGCCGGGTGGACCGGAAGGTGGGCGACCGCCGAGGTGACGGTCGCGAGCAGGCCGAGGCTGCGCGCGGGGATGTGCAGCACGATGAAGACCGCTGCCGGCAGATCCTGCGGCAGGGCGCCGAGAATCGCCTTGAGCGGAACCGTGGCACCGGATGAGCCGCCGATGACGATGATATCGCGATTGCTCAAACCGCGCTGCTCCACGCTCCGCCGGATTTGCGACCCTTCCGGCCGATGCGGGCCGCGCGCCCGTGCCGCCTCCGGATAGCCCGCGATGCGGGCTGAAGGTTCCGCAGGACGCGGCGGACCGCGGCCGGCCGCACGAACTTGTCCGCTTCCCCGGTCCGGCTCTTCCGCCGCGCATCGGCCGCTGGTCCGGCGGCCCCATGGCGGGAAACGCGGTCCCTACAACCCTGGCCCTACAACCCTGGCGTCGGCCGCGGCGGGGCGCGCCGATGCCGGCGGGGCGCGGGTGCCGATCGAGGCCGCATGCAACTTCCATCCGTGGGTTCGTGGCCCGACCGGCCTTTTGCGGCCTCGATGTGGGCACGCTGAATGCAGTCCCAGACGTAGCCTTCAATGCGCTATCGTCTGAATGTTTTCCGCTGTGAGGCTATCAAAAGTGAAAATACAACAATTGAGAAAGTAATAACTCGGTCTTGCGGAGGGGCTTGCCTTGTGAGAGAAAGTGCTGCCGCAGGTTGAAAAGAGAGAACTTTCCTGGCTGCCGCTCACGTGGCTGTTCGGGCCGGCTGCATTCGCTCGGGAGGCTGCCTATGCACTTCACTCAGCGCGAAACCGACAAGCTGTTGATCTACATGCTCGCGCAGGTGGCGCAGCGCCGTAAGGACCAGGGTCTCAAGCTCAACCATCCCGAGACCGTCTCGCTGATCTCCGTCGCGGCCCTGGAGGGCGCGCGGGCCGGCAAGACGGTGGAGGAGGTGATGGAACTCGCAGGCAAGACCATCACCCGCGACAGCGTGATGGAGGGGGTCGCGGAGATGATCCCCTACGTCCAGGTCGAGGCGGTGTTCACCGACGGCTCACGCCTCGTCACCGTCCATTCTCCCATCAAGTAGTCCCGAGACGCGAGGAGAGGCCGCGATGAGTCCTGCCCAGAAGAAGGCGCCCGTCGGCGGCATCGTCTTCGGTTCCGGCGAGATCGAGATCAATGCCGGTTATCCGACGACGGCGCTCAAGGTCCGCAATACGGGTGACCGGCCGATCCAAGTCGGGTCGCACTACCATTTCTTCGAGGTGAACGCCGCGCTCGAGTTCGATCGCGCGCAAGCCTTCGGCAAGCGGCTCAACATCCCGGCCACCACCGCGCTGCGGTTCGAGCCGGGGGACGAGAAGGAGGTCTCGCTGGTGCCCTATCAGGGCAAGCAGCGGGTGCTCGGTTTCAACGGTCTCGTCGACGGCTGGGTCGGCGACGAGAGCTACGACGATTACCGCCCGCGCATGGCCGACGCGCTCGATCGCGTGAACCGCTACGGGTTCAAGAACAAGCCTTAGTGTCTCTCACGAAACTCCCGCTGCGCAGTCGTCTACGGAGAGAGGACGGCCGGTGATTGGGGGTTTTGTGGGGCGATCTTAAGCATCGTCCCGAAAGGTGGTCTCCGTTTTTCGGAATAAAACGATGTCAAATCAAGACAGGGCATCATCCTGAAAGGCGGCCTTCTTTCGGGAGAGGACGATGCTTCCGCTTACCACTTCAGTCGGGCCTGGAGCGCTGGGATGACCAAACTCTCGCGGCGGCAATATGCGGATCTGTACGGGCCGACGACGGGCGACCGGATCCGGCTCGCGGACACGGATCTCTACATCGAGATCGAGCAGGATCTTCGGGTCTACGGCGAGGAGGCCGTCTATGGCGGCGGCAAGACGCTGCGCGACGGCATGGGGTACGACAACGAACTGACCAGTGCCGCGGGCGCGCCGGATCTCGTCATCACCAACGTCACCATCGTCGATGCGGTCCTCGGCGTCATCAAGGCCGATCTCGGCATCAAGGACGGGCTGATCGTCGGGATCGGCAAGGCCGGCAACCCCGCGACGATGTCGGGGGTCACGCGGGGCCTCGCGCTCGGACCGGGCACCGACGCCATCTCCGGCGAGCACCTGATCCTCACCGCGGGCGGCATCGACGCGCATGTCCACTTCATCTCGCCGCAGCAGGCGCAGGCCGCGCTCAGCAACGGCGTGACGACGCTGTTCGGCGGCGGCATCGGCCCTTCCGACGGCACCAACGGCACCACCATCACGCCGGGTACCTGGAACATCGAGATGATGCTCCGCTCCTTCGACTCCTGGCCGGTGAATGCGGGCGCCCTCGGCAAGGGCAATGCCTCCGCCCCGATGCCGATCGAGGAACAGATTCGCGCCGGGGCGATGGGGCTCAAGATCCACGAGGATTGGGGCAGTACGGCTGCGGCCATCCGCAACACACTGTCGGTGGCCGACAACTTCGATGTGCAGGTC
>JAGTAM010000397.1 GCA_023422485.1 Pseudomonadota bacterium
CCTTCACCCTCGCCCACGCCCGGGCCCCGCCGGCCGCCTGACGCGCCCGATCACCGCGATCCTTCGACGTCAGACAACCGGAACCATCCCATGCCCCGCTCGCGTTCACGCGCCTCTCTTTGCGCAGCCCTGCCGCTCGTCTTGATCGGCCCCGTCCTCATCTCGTCCGCCGCAGCCCACGCCGTGCTCGAACGCAAGGAGGCCGCGCCCAACGCCGCCTATCGCGGCGTCCTCCAGATCATGCATGGCTGCGACGGCCATCCGACCACCCGCGTCAGCGTCACCATCCCCGAGGGCGTGACCGGCGCCAAGCCGATGCCGAAGCCCGGCTGGACGATCGAAACCGTCAAGTCGGCCTATGCCCGCGCCTACCCGTCCTTCCACGGACAGGTTTCGGAGGGCGTCACCCGGATCACCTGGAGCGGCGGCAGCCTGCCGGACGATCAGGTCGATGAGTTCACCTTCTTCGCCCGGATCTCGGACGCGTTCGCGCCGGGCGCGACGATCCACTTCCCCGTCGAGCAGGACTGCACCGAGGGCAGCTACCGCTGGAGCGAGGTTCCGGCCGAGGGCGCGTCGGCGCGAGGGCTGAAGGCGCCGGCCCCGGCGGTTCGGATCGCCGCTGCCCCAGGCACTGCGCCTCAGGCGGTGCAGGCACCCGCCGCGCCCGCCACGAAAGCCGGGGCGATCGCGATCGAGACACCCTGGCTGCGGGCGACGCCGGGCGGGGCGAAGGTCGCCGGCGGCTACGTGACCCTGCGCAACACCGGCACCGAGCCCGACCGGCTGACCGGCGCGGCGATTCCGCAGGCGGGCCGCGCCGAGATCCACTCGATGACGCATGAGGGCGGCGTGATGAAGATGGCCCCCGTCGAGGGCGGCCTCGCCCTCGCGCCGGGCACGAGCGTTGCGCTCAAGCCCGGCGGTTACCACCTGATGTTCCTCGACCTGAGGGACGGCCTGAAGGCGGGCGAGACGGTCGCGGGCACGCTGACCTTCGAGCGGGCCGGGACGGTGCCGGTGAGCTTCACCGTGGCGCCGATCGGCGCGCAGGGCCCCGGCACCGCCGCGCCCGATTCCGGCGGCCACCCGCACCACCACTGACCGGCCGCGCCGGACCGCTCTAAATTATTGTTTCTGCATCGTCTTTCCCCGAAAGCCCGTGGCCACCTTTCGGGGCGATGCTCGATCAGCCGCGCGGGCCCGCGCCTCACCCGGATGACCGCCGACGCGGGCGGGGTCCGGGGCGCAAGGCCCGCGCCCTCTCTCCTCCGCGAATGGAGACACGACCATGCGCCTTCACGCCTTCCCGTCCGCCCTCCTCGCCCTCGGTCTCGCCGTGACGAACCTCGCCGCGACGAGCCCGGCCCATGCCCACGACTACGCCGCCGGCCCGCTGAAGATCGGCCATCCCTGGTCGCGCGCGACGCCGGGCGGGGCCAGGGTCGCGGGCGGCTATCTCACGGTCACCAATACCGGCACGGAGCCCGACCGGCTCACCGGCGGCATGATCGAGGCAGCCGGGCGCGGCGAGCTGCACACGATGTCGATGGCGGGCGGCGTGATGAAGATGGCGCCCCTCGCCGACGGCCTGGAGATCCCGCCCGGCCAGACGGTGACGCTCGCCCCCAGCGGCCACCACCTGATGTTCCTCGACCTGAAAGCCCCGCTGAAGAAGGGCGAGCGGGTGAAGGGAACCCTGACCTTCGAGCGGGCGGGCCGCGTCCCCGTCGAGTTCGCCGTGGAGAGCCTCGCGGCCAAGGTGCCGGAGAAGGCGCCGGAGGCGGCGGGCGGCAAGCCCGCCTCTTCCGGACACGATCATGCGGGGCACGACCATGGCCACTGAGCCTCGCCCGGACCGAGCTCCCTCCCCCGCCTCGAAGCGGGGGAGCGCGCTGATCCTGATCGCCTTCGCGCTGGCCCTCGTCGGCATCGTGGCGGCGACGGTCGCCTTCCTGCCGCGGGGGGACAAACCCTCCACCCTGTCGGTGGTGGGCGGTCCGTTCCGGCTCGAATCCTCGAAGGGCGGCACCGTCGATTCGCAGGCACTGAAGGGCAAGCCCTTCCTCGTCTTCTTCGGCTTCACCCAATGCCCGAACGTCTGCCCGACGACGCTGGCCGATCTCGGCACCCTGCTCGACGAGTTCGCGGCCGAAGGCGGCGACCTCCAGGCCTACTACATCACCCTCGACCCCGAGCGGGACACGCAGGCGGTAATGCAAGAGTACATGGCCTCGTTCACCGACCGGATCACCGGATTGACCGGCACGCCGCAGCAGATCGAGGCGGTGACCCGCGACTACCGCGCCTTCGTGAAGCGCGTGCCCCTGCCCGGCGGCGACTACACCCTGGAGCACACGCTCATGGTCTACATGATGGACCGCGACGGCGGCTTCGCCGGACCGCTCGACCTGAATGCCGGGCACGCGCTCGCCCTGAAGCAATTGCGGAAACTGGTCGCTGACGGCCGCAGCACGTGATGGTCGCGGGTCCCGTGACGGCGCGGCGCCGGCTCAGTGGCCGTCCGAGCCGGAAATCAGGCCACTCCCGATCCTGCATCCATTGACCTCCGCGCGAGCTTGGCCGTAGCTGGCGGCCATGCGAGGGCGCCTGCCGGGATGGACCGTGTGCCGCGCGGTCATCGCGGTGGCCGCGCTCTACGCGCTTGCCCTGCAGGTCGTCCTCGGCGCGGCGGCGCTCGCCGGAACCGTCGGCCCAGACGGCGGCCTCGTCCACATCCTCTGCGCGCCCGATGCGTCCGATCCCGACGCGCCCGCGAAGGCGCACACGGCGCACCTGCCTTGCTGCCAGGCCGCGCATGTCCTGCCGAGCCTCGACGTTCCGGACCCCGCCCACGCCATCGTCGCCTGGCCGCCGGAGCGGATCGCGCCGCC
>JAGTAM010000400.1 GCA_023422485.1 Pseudomonadota bacterium
AGGATCGGCAGGCCGGTGATCTCGACGCGCTGGATGACCGGCTCGTCGATGGTGCGGGGCAGGTTGATGCGGATCTTCGAGATCGCATCCTTGACGTCGTTGACGGCCCGGTCGGTGTTCACTTCGAGCCGGAACTCGACGGTGGTCACGGAGGAACCTTCCGTGATTGCCGAGGTGATGTGCTTGACGCCGCGCACGCCCGCGATCGAGTCCTCGACCCATTTCGTCACCTGGGTCTGAAGCTCGGACGGGGCGGCACCGCTCTGCGTGATCGCCACCGAGACGATGGGCACGTCCACATTCGGCATGCGGGTGACCGCGAGCCCCTGGAAGCTGACGAGGCCGAGCACCATCAGCACGAGGAACAGGACGAGGGGGGCGATCGGATTGCGGATCGCCCAGGCGGAAATGTTCAGGCGCATCGGGGCAACCCGTCAGAAGGATGATCGATGGGGCTAGAGCATCCTCTCTTTCCCGAAAGCCGGAGGCCACCTTTCGGGACAATGCTCTATCTCATTGTTGTTGCGTCGTCTTTTCCGAAAGCCGGTGGCCCGCTTTCGGGACGATGTATAGGCGGAATCGCCTCAGCGCGAGCCGGCATCGGCGGTGTCCCGCGGCGAGGGCGCGGCAGAGACCGCGGCCGGGGTCTGGCCCTGCCGGGCGACGGCGACCGGACGGACGCGGTCGCCGTCGCGCAGGAAGCTGCCGGCGCGGGCCACGACCCGCTCGCCCTCGTTGAGGCCCGAGCGGATCTCGATGTCGTCCTCGTCCGACAGGCCGGTGCGGACCTCACGGGACTCGACCCGGTCGTCGGCGACAACGAGGACGGAGCTGCGCTTGCCGCCGCCGTAGAGGACGGAAGCCTGGGGCACCGTGACACCGCGGGTGCGGGCGAGTTCGACCGCGCCGCGGGCAAAGGTGCCGATGCGCAGGCGCGGATCGGGATCGAGGCGCACGCGGACCTTGCCGAGGCGGCTGGCCTTGTCGACTTCCGGGTAGACCGCGCGCACGCTGCCCGAGACGCGCTCGCCGTCGCCGATCTCGATGAAGGCGGGAGCTCCCTCGCGCAGCAGCGGCAGCTTGGTCTCGATAACCTCCGCTTCCAGCTCGATTTCGCCGCGGGCGATCAGCCGGAACAATGGCTCGGCTGACGAAGAGGTCGCCATGCCGACCCGCGCCGTGCGGCGGCTGACGATGCCGGCTTCCGGCGCGCGGATCTCGGTCCGGGCGAGCCGCAATTCGAGTTCGTCGCGTACGGCCTTGGCCTGCGCCAGTTCCGCCTTGGCCATGGCGAGGCCGTTGCGGGCAAACGCCAGCTTACCCTCCGCCTGCCGCAGGGCGGCGGTCCGGCCCTCCATGATCACGGCGGTGGTGTTGCCGGTCTGGATCAGTTGCTTGGCACGATCATAGGCGAGGCGCGCTTCGAGTTCGGCGGCCTCCGCCTGCTCGATGCTGCTCTGGGCCTGCGGAACGGCGGCCGACACCTTGTCGATCAGGGCGTTCTGCTGGGCGAGCTGGCGGTCAATCAGGTCGCGGTTCAGGCGGGCCAGCACCTGCCCCTTCTCGACGCGCATACCCTCCTCGGTCAGCAGTTCGACGAGGCGGTAGCCGTCGATCTCAGGCGTCACCAGGATCTCGTCGCGCGGCACCAGCGTGCCGGTGACGACCACGCTCTCGACGATCTCGCGCCGCTCGGCCTCGACCACGCTGACGACGGGGGCCGGTGCGGTCTGTGCGGGCGGTGACGCGGTCTCCGCCCGCGCCGGAACCAGCGCCGAGGCAGCGAGCAGGAGAGCGGGGAGGGTGAGGGTCCGGACGAAACTCATCGGCCGGTCTCCTGATCACGGCGGGGAAGGGGAAGTGCGCCGGACAGGCCGGCATCGATCGCGGCCTGAAGCTGCGCCACGGCCGGGCCGGCATCGTAGTCGGCATTCAGGGCCCGGCTCACGATGATCCCCTTCATCAGCGGCGCGACGGCATCGAACAGGGCGGCCGGGTTGCAATCAGCCGAGGTCTTGATCGCGTCGAACATCTCGATGAGCCAAGTCCGGCCATCCTCGTCGCCGCGCTCGACCATCGCCCCGATATCGGGATTGCGGGTTGCCTCTGCCCAAACGTCGAGGCGCAGGATCGCCGCCTCGCGGGTGATGTCGTGGAAGAACCGGGCGAGGACGCACATCAGCATGGCCCGCTTGTCGCCGGCCCGCTCCATCGCCTCGACGAGGACCGCACCGCGCTCGCGGTCGCGCTCGGCCAGGCCGAGGACGACCGCCTCCTTGGAATCGAAGTAGCGGTAGATGTTGCCCGGGCTCATCGAAGCCTCGCGGGCGAGATCCTGCATCGTGGTGCGGTGGAACCCGTTGCGGACGAAGCAGGCCTCGGCGGCATCGAGGATGTGCTCGCGCCGGGCCGCCTGACCGTTCCGGGCGTCGATGACGGCGCCGGCCGCTGCACTCATGATGAGGTTCCTACGGTGCCGAGGGAAGCGGTGCGATCCGCATCGACGCTCAGCCGGACGGCGGCGCAGGCTCGCGGCTGAAGGTCGAGATCGGCGCAAAGCCGCGCCTGCCAGCCGTCCGGCCCCGCACCGGTCCAGCCGATCAGCGCGAACCAGCCGAAGGCCACCACGGCGCAGACGAGCAGGTTGGCGGGCGTGCAGATCGCCCGGAGGAGCCGCAGCGGGCTGAAGCCATCCTGCGACGCGGCGAGATCGCCACCGAGCCCGTGCGGGAAAGACGCCCGATCTCCGACAAGCATGCCCATGGCCCAACTCCAACGCTGTCTGGAGTTGATAGTGAATGTTCATTCTCATGTCAATGAACGTTCATTCTCATCGCGGTCTGACGAGGCTGATGCTTCAGGAGTGAGGCAGCCGCGCCACGCCGGGGAACGGGTCTTGTACCGTTAACGATCCGGTTACCATGCAGGAATAGCGCATTGGCCAAGACCGGCGCCGTCGCGTGCTCGGCCGGCACTGCTTTCGCCAAGCTCTTACCGAGCCGCAAACCGACAACCAAGAACGAGCTTCGGCGGAACGATCGTCGAAACAAGTAACGGACGCGTCGTTCGAGACCCTCACCATGTCCCCCGCAGATTATGCCACCCTCGCGTGGAACGCCGCGCGTGAACACCTCGACCTGTTTGGAAGCCTCGGGCTCTGCCTCGGATTCGCTGGCGGAATGATGCCGCGGCGAAGTCTGATCCTGCTCACCTCGGCGGCCTGCTCGGCCTGCTTCGCGCTGCACTTCCTGCAGCTCGGCGCGCAGACCGGCATGGCGATGTGCTTGGTTTCAGTGATGCAGAGCGTGGTGGCCGCCCGCTGGATCAGCCCGGACGCCCGCGCGCCCTGGGTCGCGCCGCTATTCGTGGGCAGCAGTCTCGTTGCACTCTGTCTGACGCTTGCCACCTGGAACGGCTGGCCCTCGGCCTGCGCCGGGCTCGGATCGCTGCTTGCGACGACGGCGCGGCTTCAGGGCGATGCGCAGACCATGCGCCGCGTCTTCCTCGGCGCGTCCTCGTGCTGGGTGATCCACAACCTGCTGGTCGGCTCGGTCTTCGGCCTGACCTGTGACCTGCTGACGATCACGGCCCTGGTGATCGCGCTGGTGCGCGGAGCGGCCAGGCCGGCCGTCGGAGCGAGACCGGAGGCGCCACTTCCGGGCGCCGCTTGAGGGCGGAGAGCCGTCCGACTCCCCGCCCGGCTCGCTTTACTGCTGGAAGAACTTCAAATCGAGCGCCGAGAGCGCGAGCAGCGGCGGCGGCATCACGACGCCGGCAACCCGCATCGAACGGGCGGCCTCACGGCAGGCGGCGAGATCGTTGGCGCCGGCAGCGGCCTCGATCTTCTCGATGGTTGCCGTGTCGGGCTTCGGGGCCGGAGCGGGCGTTCCCGGGGGAGGGGGATTCTTCGCCTCGGCATTCGCCTTGGCATGCGGATTCACGGCAGGGTTACCGGATGGATTGCCGGACGAATTGTTGGTCTGTTTGCCCGGCGCGGGACCATTGCCGGTCTCGCTGACGGCGCCGCTGAGGCCCGAGGTCTTCTGCGGCTCACCGCCATCCGAAGGCTTGCCGCCCTCGGTCTTGCCGGACGGGTTGGAGACCGCAGTGGCCTGTTGCGGCGGGGTCGTGGCCGCCTTGTTGGCCGGCTCCGGCTGCTTCACGAAGGCCACCAGTTCCTGGCACAGGTTGGCCGGCTTGCCCGAAGCGACTTGGGGAGCGGCGGCGGGAGCTGCCGGGGCCGCGTCCTGCGCCGCGGCGGCGCCGACGAGGAGCGCGGACGCCGCGAATCCGCCGACCAGATGGCGCGTGAGGGACGAGGGCTTCATCGGGTCACTCCGTCGGTTGTCCGCTCTTCGTGTCGGTTTACGCTCAGGAGCGCTTCGGATGCGAGGCCGTTCCCTCGGCCTTGCCGTGCGGCTCCGCCTCGGAGCCGTACTCGTCCGGCGCCGGGTCGCCGTTCCAGCGCGGACCGACAAGGTTGGTGCCCGGCTCCGAGACGCGCGCGCCCGACGTTGCGAAGGCCTGATAGGCGAACTTCTGGTTGCTGGTGAGCGCGAACATCGCCAGCACTCCGAGGGCGATGGCGGCGATGATGGCGGCGATGAAGGCTTTCATGGTCGTGGCGTCCTTTGAGGCCTGGGGCCTCGGTCAGCGCAGGTGGTCTTGCCCAGAGACGGTGACCGGCAAAGGCTGCCGGTCGCCCTTGTCCTCACTCCGCGGGGGCCGGATGGCCCTTGAGCTGCGGGCCGCTGCCGGTGCGCGCCTGCTCCTGTTCGACCCAGAGGTCGTGGTGCGCGCGCGCCCAGGCCAGATCGACCTTGCCGCTGCCCATGGCGTCGTAGGCGCCCTCCATGCCGAGGGTACCGATGTAGATGTGGGCGAGGATGCCGGCGATGAAAACGATGCCGATCACCGAGTGGATCACCTGCATCACCTGCATTCCGTTGATGTCGGTGAGCGCGAACGGGAACAGCATCATCAGGCCGGTGACGGCCATCGCCGCGCCGAAGCCAGCGACCATCCAGAACACACCCTTCTGGCCTGCGTTGAAGCGGCCGGCATGGGGATGGCCCTTGCCGATCAGGCCACCGCCGGCCTTGATCCAGGCCCAGTCGACCTTGCTCGGGATGTTGTCCTTGATCCAGAGCACGAACATGAAGGCCACGCCGAGCATGAACGGCCACGCGAGATAGACGTGGCTGTACTTCGCCCACTGCGCGATGGCGCCGAACGCCTCCGGCCCGATCAGCGGCATCAGCAGGCGCTTGCCGAAGATGTAGTTCAGGCCCGACAGCGACAGGATGATGAAGCACACTGCCGTCATCCAGTGGGTGAAGCGCTCAAAGGCGTTGAAGCGCAGGATCTTCTTCCCCGATTCCTGGCTGTGCTCCATCACGATCCGGCCGCGGAACAGGAAGAACACGCCGAGCGCGGCCACCATGCCGAGGATGGCGATGGCGCCGATCCAGGGCAGCCAACGCTCGCGGAAGTTCTGGTACTCGCGGCCCTGCGGCTGGATCAGGTTGGCCGACTTGCCGTCGGGGATCGAGACGCGGCCGCGGATCTTGGATTCCTGCTTGAACAGGAATTCCTCGTTGACGGAGTCCGCGGTCGGCCGGGCCCCCATCGGGTTCTGACCGTCGGCCTGGATCGGGTTCTGCGCCTGGACCGGGCTGAAGGCACCGGGCACCGCGAGGAGCATCACCGCCAGGAGAAGGGTGCTGAGGAAGGTCGTCGCCCGCCGCATCGGCGTTCCTTTCGAAGGGTCGTCACAGCTCGCGAGGGCGGGCCCGCAGGCCCGCACCCGACACCGGATCAGATCGCGACGGTCTCGCGGTAGGCCGTCTTCCAGCCCCAGGCGCCGGAGCCGTAGCCGCGCTTGATCACGCGCTGCTTGTAGATCTCGGCGATCATCTCGCCGTCGCCCGCGAGCAGCGCCTT